>JAFGDW010000034.1 GCA_016931935.1 Candidatus Zhuqueibacterota bacterium
ATCGCCTTCGGTATAGTCATTGTACAAATAGCCGTGAATCTTCGTACCGTCAGTCGGTATTGCCGGAAGATTGACTGCATCGGCAACAACATCATCGGGTTCGTGAACGGAAGCAGCTTCCGATACAGGCGTTCCGTACCAGAAACGCATTTTATAGCTTGGATCCACTTCCAATGCGAGAAGAGTATCCGGTACCCAGATTTTGACATAATAAATACCGGTTTCCGGTGGCACCCAGCCTGTCAAGCGCGCGCCCATTGCATCGTAACGAGTGGATGGATCAGATGTAAGTATCGATACGCCATTAGCATCCGTAACATCCATCTTGATTTTCGCCTTCGCGCTGAATACGACGGGATCTGTAACTGTTGCTAATGTGTACATCTTATCGGCCTCGGCCGTAATTTTAAAAACGTCAAGCGTATCATCCGGTGATGATAGACTGGCATCAAGCGCCACATCTAATGTTAGATCATTTGCAGTTTCAATTGTATTGTTTGGTTCAATCTCTTGACCAAATACAGGAATAGAAACTAAACAAATCATCAAAAGAATCGATAGAGCACCGTAAATTTTGTACATTGCTATTCTCCAATTTAATTTACGTTAATTTATTTAAAACAAACGTACTTTAAACTTACTATTTCACCTCCTTTCACATTATCTATAGGAATTTTTTTAATCCCTTGTTTTGATAGAAGTCGGACTCAAAATCATCCCAGTCATTGTTAATTTTCCTTTAAAATGTTAAATGAATTAATCGTCTTTGACCTCCTTTCAAATTCAATGATCTCTTATTTTTTGTTTTTTCTCATTCAATTACTCTTCAATTTAAATTTAATGTATATGGTTAGTAATTGTAATTGACTGGCATATTAAAATTTCAGACCAATTGTAAATCTATCCACACTTGAAAATGGTCCCCAATCAACCCATCCATAGTCTATTATGATTTGCATAGAATTCTGAATTTTGTAATGTAATCCTGCACCCAGACTTAAGCCGCTAATACTGTCACGCTCGAGTAATGATTCGTAACCTGCTCTTAATTGAAATGCATTAAACGCTACATATTCACAACCCAAATTTATTGATTCCGAGTTATTAAGCGGATGCAACACATCTGTCACTAACAGAACTGATTGTGATTGTGTCAGGTCCAATTTATAGGAAACACCGAAACGGAATTTTAGTGGTAAAGAAAAATAATCCGTCTCATAATTTACATTAATAGCATCATTTCCATAGGTTAATGGATCCGGATCGTAGGCACGCCGCAAATCTCTGCCTTCTAATCTCATATCTGTGCCAAAATTCTGGATTGTAAATCCTAATTTTAAGCCATCCACTGGCGTATCGTAAAGAGCGCCTAGATCCATAGCAAAACCGTGTGAACTTTCATGCCAGATCCGTTGATTTATATATTTGAAATTGAATCCGAATGAAAAGCGATCGGTTAAATTCACGGCGAATGCCAAACCTAATGCAATATCATTTGCCCCATAAATTTCCCCTGTTCCTTCAGGACGTGCTACAGTCCGAACAGGCTGTTCGCCAAAATCAAATTGAGTAATATTTATCCCAACAGCCGCGGAGTTACCCAATGGGGCCACAACACCTGCATATGCATATTGTGTTTCAACAAACCACTTTGAATAGTTAAATGTCGTTTCTATCCCCCCTAATCGCGATATACCGGCAGGATTCCAATACATAGCGGTAGCGTCATCAGCGACCGACGTAAAAGCGCCGCCCATTGCCTGTGCTCTGGCGCCAACGCCTATCTCAAGAAATGTGGCCACTGTCGTACCTGTATTTGATACATCCGAGACATATGGATCTGAAGAATTATTTTGGCCATAAGAAAATATTGGCGCAAAGGCAAAGCTGATACTGAAGACAGTAATTAACATAAGTTTTAATTTCATTGTCTTTCTCCTGATTTTTATAACAACTGGTAATAAATATTTGCATATATCTTAACTGGCCTAAGCCTTAATTTCCTTATTTAATAAACATCATTTTTTTCAAATCAGAAAACTCACCCGCCTGTAAATGATAAATGTATATTCCACTGGGAACCAATTGCCCGGATTTATCATTTCCATTCCAAACAAGCTGGTGCAGGCCTTCAGAGCGAACTTCACCATCTATCAAAGATGTGATTTCCACACCCTGAATATTTAATATTTTTAAAGTAACTTTTTCGGGTGCGACTAAACTGTAACGAATCGTTGTCGTTGGATTAAAAGGATTCGGATAGTTTTGCTCAAGTTGAAATGTGAGCGGTGCTGATTTACCTTGCTGCGTCTCGACTGAAGTTTCAGTCGGTTCTTCAATTTCATGGTACTGGTTTATGGCAACATCAGTCAACACCTGCTTATAACCTAACGGCCAGCGAATCACGACGGAATCGATACTAGTATCATAACCCAATCCAAAATGTACCCACGGATTATCCTGGCGGACAAATCCATTACCGCAAACAGTGTAACGAATTTGCTTCTTTTCACCAGTATACAATGTAACCAAACTACCAACAGCATCACGGTTTGAAACAGTTCCTTCCAGGATAAAACCGACCCAATTCGCTCCATTGCCGCCGAGATTTTTGTATAAAATATGATTATGTTCTGCAGAGGGAAGATAAATATCTAACCAGCCGTCTCTATTGTAATCAAAAAATATAGCCCCCTTACGATCGCCAGTCTTCGTTATGCCTACAAATGAAGCGACATCGGCGAACACATGATCGCCAGGCGCTACAACGTCATTCACTAAAAGTATATCCAAACTGGCATCAATATTCAATTGTAAAAAGATATCCTGATCGCCATCATTATCACAATCACCAATTGTCATACCACGATAACGATCAGCACTAAGAGTTAATCCGACATCTGCGGTTACATTAACAAACACACCATCCTGATTTTGCCAGATTTCGTTTGTTTCGCCAGATTCCGGTGAGCTTACAGCCTTAAAAAAATCGAAATCGCTATCATTATCGTAGTCAAAAAACTCTCGCCAAACCGATTCTTTTAATGCTCCAAGTCCGATTTGTTCGGTTATATTTGTAAAAACGCCATCGTCGTTTCTAAACACATTGTAAGCGGAATATAAATCCGGGTCGCCATCCTGATCAATATCGATCCAGGTTAATTTGCTACTTTCTGCCAGCACTGTTCCATCGAGTCCAGCTTCAGTAGCGACATTGGTAAAAACACCATCATCATTTCTGAATAAATATAAATTATCATTATTTTCCTGGCCAACAACACAATCAAGGTCACCATCCAAATCGTAATCGGCCCAACCACCCAGCGAAAAGACCCATGAAGAAATAAATCCGGGAGGCTTCTGTCCGACAAATCCGACTTCATCGGAAACATCGGTAAATATATTATTGTCGTTTCGAAGTAAAAACAGTCCTGTATCCGTCGACATAGATAAATCGCGATCGCCATCGTTATCATAATCAACCCACAGGCATGTTCGTGTACCAGTTTCGACTTCTTCAATTGATTCCAGCGGCGATTGGTCGGTTATATCCTGAAAAATTCCTTGATTGTTAACAAAAATCCGGCTATAGCTTGGACTTTTCCATCGAAGGCAGAAAATATCCGGATAACCATTTCGATCAATGTCCGCAACTGCCATTCCATATTTCTCATACGGAGTAACCGTAAGTCCCACACTTTCATTATCAATAACTTCAAAAGCTGTGAGGTCCTGAGCCGATAGAAAATTCGCACTTGCCAGACAAAAGTAGAGAGTATTTAATGCGATAAATTTTAGTACTAATTTTACCATTTTGACCTCACGACTTTAGTTGATGTAATTTTGGCTCTACACAGGAAACGAATTGGTTTTAGTATTTCAATTTTAAAAAATAGTTACTTAATCACTTCCTTTAAAAAGGTTGAATACCTTTAAAAGTATCGTCCTTCTCGCTTTGATAGCGATCGTTATCAATCGACAATCTGCTATTCATTACTTCGCTATTTTACAAACAACATTTTTTTAAAAATGCTTGTATTGCCCGATCTTAGAAGGTATACATAAATCCCGGAAGGAAGGGGATTACTCTTATCATCTTTTCCGCTCCAGTCGATAGAATAACTTCCTGCTGCGTGTTGACGATTTATCAATTCCTTCACTTGCCTGCCGCTTATATCAAATATGTTTATTACGACATTGGCTTTTTCCGGGACATGATACGTTATCGTTGTGCTTGGATTGAATGGATTTGGGTAGTTTTGCTCGAGTTGAAATTCCACAGGCAAGACTCCACCGTCCAGTTTTTTCACTGAGGTTGGATCGGATTCTTTTATTTTATGATATTGATTAATCGCGACATCGGTTAGTACCTGTTTTTGTCCAAGTGGCCAGCGAATTACGATAGAATCGATGCTGGTTTCATAACCCAAACCAAAATGCACGTGTGGATTGTCCTGCCGTAGCCAGCCATTGCCCGCCCTTGTATACCGAAATTGTTCTTTGCCTCCCGCACACAATTTTACAAGGCTACCGACAGCGTCTTTGTTTGAAACCGTACCTTCAAGCATTAAGACAACCCAGTTCGCACCGTTGCCACCTAGATTATGATATAGAATATGATTAAATTCAGCGGATGGAAGATAAATATCGAGAAAACCATCCTTATCATAATCCAGGAACGCTGATCCCTTCCGATCGCCCGTTTTTGTGATTTCAACAAAATCGGCCACATTTGCCAATCCCCTCGAGCCGTCTTCGAGCAAATCGTTAATTAAAAGCACATCTAGACTGGGATCGATATTTAGTTGGACGAAAATATCCACATCGCCATCATTGTCAAAATCGCCGACTGTCATACTGCGGTATCGATCTGCATTTAGTTGTAATCCCACGTCGCCGGTGACATTTACAAAAACTCCATCCCGATTTTCCCACAATTGGTTCTCCCCCGGATCTTCTGATGCGCCAACTACTTTGAAAAAATCAAAATCACCATCGTTGTCAAAGTCAAGAAATTCCCGATAGGCAACATACTCCAAACCGCCCAATCCAATTTCTTCCGTCATATCAGTAAACACGCCGTTATCATTGCGAAAAAAGTTATAAGCTGAATACAAATCGGGATCGCCATCGAGATCAATATCGAACCATGACAGCCTTGATTGTTCACTGAGAACAGTGCCATCCAGGCCGGCTTCTGTAGCGACGTCGGTAAAATGGTCGCCATCATTACGAAACAAATACAAGTTATCATAATTTTGCTGGCTGACAACACAATCAAGGTCACCATCCAAATCATAATCCGCCCATCCGCCAACACTATATTCCCATGTACTAATAAATCCGCCTGGTTTTTGCCCTCTGAATCCTGTTTCATCACTTACGTCAACGAATGTGTTATCATCATTGCGCAGCAGGTATATCTGTTCGGGTGTACCAAAACTGATATCCTGGTCGCCATCATTATCAAAATCTACAAATACTGTTGTTCGGGTTTCAGGACTTATACTTTGTCCTTCAATTTGGGGCAATGGAGTTTGTTGAGATATATCCTGAAAATGGCCGCCAGTGTTCAAATATAATCGCGAGTAATTATCAGCCCCATTCCAGCGAATACAAAAAATATCGGGATACCCATCTTTATTTATATCACCGACAGCCATGCCCCATTTTGAATAAGGCGCTACTGTTAGACCCACTTCATCATTGTTCACAACTTCAAAGGGAACCAAATCCTGGGCGACGATATTAGTTACATTTAGTATGCACAGAGTAATTATTGTTAAAATGAGTGTGCCAATATTATTTTTCATGATTAGCCTCTTTAATTGTGATATAAATCCGCTAATTTTTTCATGTTAATTTATCATTGTACTAACATCATTTTTCTCACTTGCGTAAAACTACCTGCCTGAAGTTTGTAAAAATAAAGCCCCGATGGCAGTATGGCTCCCGATGCGTCGATCGCTTCCCAAATAGCGGAATGCATACCTGCCTGCTTGTTTTGATTTGCCAATACAGCGACTTCCCTGCCAATCACATTATAAACAGTCAATTTTACATTACATTTATAAGGAAGATGATATGTAATCTGAGTACCTGGATTAAACGGATTCGGGTAATTCTGCTCCAATTGAAAAGCATCAGGAGTGAATGGTACATCACCGTGAGTTTTTACAGCCGACACTTCACCTTCTTTAATTTCATGATATTGATTGATTGCCACATTAGTTAACACTTGCCGTAAGCCCAACGGCCAGCGAATAACCACCGAGTCGATGCTTGTTTCGTATCCGATGCCAAAATGTACCCAGGGATTGTCCTGTCGCATGAATCCATTGCCGCAGATCGTGTATCGTATTTGTTTTTTCGCACCCGTGTACAATGTAACCAGACTGCCAACAGCATCACGATTTGATTGCGTCCCTTCAAGGATGAAACCAACCCAATTCGCACCATTATCCGCTAAATTTTTATAAAGGATGTGATTATGCGGTACTGATGAAAGATAAATATCGAGGAATCCGTCACGGTTGTAATCAAAAAATGCCGCACCTTTTCTGGCGCCAACCATGGAAATTCCGACAAATTGTGCCACGTCTGCAAAAGCTCTTTCCCCGGGAGCCACCTCGTCATTTACCAACAGAACATCAAGGCCTTCAGCGCTGTTTTTTTGTACAAATACATCGGGATCACCATCATTATCAAAGTCACCAATTGTCAACCCTCGATATTGATCTAAAGGGATATCGAGACCTAGTTCCTCAGTTGCATTTACAAACATTCCATCTCTGTTTTCCCAAATCTCGGTAATTTCACCACTCGTTGGATAGCCGTTTACTTTGAAAAAATCAAAATCACCATCATTGTCATAATCGAAAAAATCCCGATATGTGACGCTTGATCCAAGCATTGTACTGAAACCCATTTCAGCAGCAACATTCGTAAATACGCCTCCGTCATTTCGGTACATATCCGCGCGACAATGTAAATCAGGATCGCCATCCAGATCAAAATCAAACCAACTGAACCGGTAATCTTCAGCCATTGCCGTGGAATCAAGTCCGGCTTCCGCGGAGACATTCGTAAAATGTCCACCGTCATTTCGAAATAAATACATTCTTTTGTTGTTATCCTGAGTGACAACGCAATCGAGATCGCCGTCAAGATCATAATCCGCCCAGCCGCCAAGCCAATAGCCCCATGCACTAATGAAGCCGGGAGGTTTATATCCTTCAAAACCGACTTCAGTAGAAATTTCTGTGAACACATTATCGTCATTACGGAAAAGATGAAGGTTATCTTCAGTCGCCATGGAAAGATCGCGATCGCCATCATTATCGAAATCGACCCAGAGTGTTTGCCTTGTTTTAGGTTCAAGAGTTTCCACTGCTTCGATTGATGTTTGATTGGTAATCTCCTGAAAGACGCCTTCGTTATTCACATACATGCGGCTATAGCCCGGAGCCGCCCAGCGTATATTAAAAATATCCGGATATCCGTTCCGGTCAATATCGTGAACTGCCATTCCCCATTTTTCATAAGGGGTTATTGTCAACCCAACACTTGCGTTATTTACAACTTCAAAAGAGACAATATCCTGAGCGTATATTTGTGTCATAGTCATAAACAAGAGTATGAACAGCAGGAGAACTATTGTATTTTTCATATGGCAACTCCATTAATGATATCCGGTTATTGCACCAACATCATTTTGTGTACTTGCACAAAACTTCCTGCCTGAAGTTTGTAAAAATAGAGACCAGATGGCAGCACGGCTCCGGTTTCGTCGATCGCTTTCCAATTAACTGAATGTATGCCTGCCTGTTGATTTTGGCTTGCCAACACAGCGACCTCTCTACCAATTATATTAAAAACAGACAATCTCACTTCACAAGCATAAGGAAGATGATATGTTATTTTAGTGCCTGGATTAAACGGGTTCGGATAATTCTGTTCCAATTGGAAAGCATCTGATGCGGCCATTCCATTATCATGAGTTTTTACAGCAGATACTTCCCCCTCTTTTACGTCATGATATTGATTGATGGCAACATCAGTCAACACTTGTTTTAAACCCAACGGCCAGCGAATAACGACCGAATCAATCGATGTTTCGAAACCAATACCAAAATGAACCCAGGGATTGTATTGATTGAAGTGTTGATCGCCGCAGCGAGTCAATCTGATTTGTCTTTTTTCACCTGTATACAAAGTAACAATACTTCCAACAGCATCGCGGTTGGAAACGGTGCCTTCTAAAATAAATCCCACCCAGTTCGCACCATTGTCACCTAAATTCTGATATAAAATGTGATCCGCTTCGGGTGATGGTATATAAATATCTAAAAAACCATTGCGATCGTAATCAAGGCATGCACAATTTTTTCGATTTATAGTTTCGGTGAGCCCGGCGAACTCTGCCACGTTTTCAAAATATCGACTACCGTCTTCAAACTCTTCGTTCAGAAAAAAAACATCCAAGGCATTCTGTTCACCATTATGCAAGAAGATGTCCTGATCACCATCATTGTCAAAATCACCAAATGTCATCCCCCGATGATGGTATTGTACTCTGAGTCCCACATCCTCGCTAATGTTGTAAAACACACCATCTCTGTTTTCCCAGAGTTCATCGTAACCCTCACCATTATTCACGCTTCGTGTTGCCTTAAAAAAATCGAGATCACCATCATTATCATAATCAAAAAATCTTTTATACCATACATTATCAATGTTGCCAAATCCAAGTTCTTCCGTTGCATCGGTGAAGTAACCATTGTCATTCCGGAACATATGCTCTCTACCGACCAAATCAGGATCACCGTCCAAATCAAAATCCGTAAAAACAAGTCTCCATTCTTTAGCAATTATACAAGAGTCAAGCCCTGCTTCGGTTGCAGCATTGGTAAAATGATCACCATCATTTCGAAACAAGTACAAATTAACATTACTCAACTGGCTGACGACACAATCCAGATCGCCATCCAAATCATAATCGGCCCAGCCACCAATATTACAATCCCAATCAACAATCCATCCGGGAGGTTTTGGAGCTACAAATCCCATTTCTACAGAAACTTCTGTAAACACATTATTATCGTTTCGGAGCAAATGAATCCCTTCAGTTGTCGCCAGGGAAAAGTCTCTGTCCCCATCATTGTCATAATCTGCCCAGAGTGATGTACGGGTACCCTTTTCAGTGCTTTCAATCGATTGCAATGGACTCATATCAGTAATATCCTGGAAATATCCGGCATCGTTAATATAAATTCGACTATAGCCTGGATCCGCCCACCTCAGGCAAAAAATATCCGGATAGCCATTTCGATCAATATCATGAATTGCGATACCACCTTTTTCGAAAGGTGCTAATGTTAGCCCGACGCTCTCTTTATCTACGACTATAAAATATGGCAGATCTTGAGCATAAATTTTGCTTACCACATTAACGGCCAGACAAAAAAATAACGCACGATATAAGTACTTCATATGAAACCTCCTGCAAAAATTTGTTGCCTGATATTCTGCGGCAAATTTACTGCATGATTACCATTTTCCTTGATTCTGATGCATTGCCGATTTTTAATTGATACAAATACACACCTGATGGAACAAGACGACCATTTGTGTCGCGCCCGTCCCATTGTGCTGTATATGAGCCTGCTGCTTTTTTACAATTTACAAGCTGCACAACTTCGCGACCGGTCATATCACACACAAAAAGAGAAACATGACCAGCGCTTGACAATTGATATTCAATCCGTGTATCGGGATTAAACGGATTCGGATAATTCTGTTTTAGTTGGAAAGCATCTGGCCCGGTCGACATACCGTTGTGAATTTTCACGGCAGATACTTCACCTTCTTTGATTTTATGATACTGGTTGATAGCAATATCCTTCAAAACTTGCTTGTCGCCAAGCGGCCAGCGGATAACTACCGAATCAATTTCAGATGCATAACCAATTCCGAAATGCACCCACGGGTTATCCTGACGCACGAAATCATTTCCGCATGTTGTATATCTAATTTGCTTTTTATCACCCGTATACAAGGTGACCAGGCTGCCAACAACGTCTCTGTTAGAAGTAGTGCCTTTAAGAATGAATCCAATCCAGTTCGCATCATTTCCGCCCAAATTACGGTATAGCACATGGTTGAATTCGGCGGAAGGAATGTAAATGTCCAGAAATCCGTCGTTATTATAGTCGAAGAATCCGCCGCCTTTGAGGTCGCCAGTTTTCGTAATCCCGATGAATTCCGATACTTCTGCGAATGCCCGGGTGCCCTCGCCGAGATCATCATTCACAAATAATAAATCTGAACTTTGATCGATGTTTACCTGGACAAAAATATCGAGGTCGCCGTCGTTATCACAATCACCGGGAGAAAGGCTGCGATAGCGATCTTTTACATTAATAAATCCGGCTTCCTGAGAAACATCAAAGTAAAATCCATCACGATTTTCCCACAATTCGATAGCGCCATCATCCGTAGTGGTACTTGGGACTTTAAAAAAGTCGAGGTCACAATCATTATCATAATCGAAAAATTCTCGGTGGGTTGTCCAAAATTGTGTTTTCAATCCAATGGAATCTGTGACATCATGAAAAACACCGTTGTGGTTAAAAAGGAATGTATGGCGCCCCAAAAGATCGGGATCACCATCGAGATCAATATCGCACCAGGATACGCGTGTTTCGCCGGCAATCACACAATTGTCCAATCCGGCTTCTGTAGCGGCATTCGTAAAATGATCACCATCATTACGAAACAGATAAAGATTGGGATTATTATCCTGACTCACCGCACAATCCAAATCGCCATCCAGGTCATAGTCCGCCCAGCCAGCAAGACTGTAGAACCAGTCAACGATAAAACCGCCTGGTTTTTGTCCGACAAATCCCACTTCATCCGAAACTTCTGTAAAGACGTTATTATCATTGCGGAGCAAATGAATTGCCTTATTGGTGCCGATAGATAAATCTTTATCGCCGTCATTGTCATAATCAACCCACATACATGTGCGGGTTTCGGTTTCCTCACCGCCTTCTTCAATCTGCTGTAAAGGGCTTTGCTCGGTTATGTCGGTGAAAAAACCTTCAGTATTTGTGTAAATCCGGCTATGGTTTTCACCGCTCCAACGAATACAAAAGATATCCTGCCAGCCATTGCCATCAATATCTGCTATTGCCACTCCCGCTTTGCCAAACGGAGCAATCGTCAATCCAACGCTTTCGTTATCGACGACTTCAAATGCGGTTAAATCCTGGCACATTGCTTCAACAGATGAGCTAATAAGCACAATTATAACTAGCAGTAAATCTCTCATTTTCATGTATTCAAATCCCTAAATTTTATTGAATAAAAACCATTTTTTTGGATTCTATTTCATCGCCAGCTTTCATTTTGTAAACATAAACACCGGATGCCACTAAATTGCCATTGTTATCACGTCCATCCCACGTTACGTGATAACTTCCTGATTCATGATTTTTATTGACCAGTGCTTTTACTTCTTTGCCCATCATATCATATACAACAAGATTTACCTGCCCCGCATCTAAAATATTATAATCGATTTGCGTTACAGGGTTAAATGGGTTCGGATAGTTTTGTTCTAAATGGAAAGATGCTGGTTTTGTAAAAGTCAACTTCACAGGTTCGACCGAAGAAATTTCAGATTCTTTGATGTTATAATACTGGTTGATTTCTAAGTCTCTAAACGTTTGCGTATTTCCTAACTGCCAGCGAATAACGACAGAATCAACAGCCGTTTCAAACCCGAGACCAAAATGCACCCAGGGATTATCCTGACGGAGATAGCCGCTGCCAGCTTTGGTATATCGCAATTGTATGCCGTTCGCATAATAGAGCGTAATAAAGGCGCCAACACCATCACGATTCGATTTTGTTCCTTCCAACATGAAGCCAATCCAATTGCCGCCGTTGTCCGCTGCGTTCTTATATAAAATATGACTGTGTTCGGCTGAAGGAATGTATATATCAAGAAAGCCGTCATTATTGTAATCGAAAAAGCCGCCACCGATTCGGTCACCCATTTTTGTCAGCCCAATGTATTGTGCGACATTTGAAAACGCCCGGGATCCATCTTCATTGAGATCATTAACCAAAAGCACATCCATGCTTTCATTCTGATTTAATTGAATAAATACATCCTGATCGCCATCATTGTCAAAATCACCGGTCGAAATACCTCGAAAACGATCGCGCACAAGCGATAATCCAACTTCAAGGCTTACATTCACATATAGACCATCACGATTTTCCCAGAGCTGATTTTCGCCTTCTTCGCTTCTTCCGGTAATGTTCATATAATCAAGATCACCATCGTTATCATAATCAAAAAATTCTTTGTGATTTGTCCAGCTTACCTCGGCCAGGCCAAGCTCTTCAGTGACTTCACGAAAAACGCCTCCCTCATTTGCAAAGAGATTATGTCGCCCGGAAATATCAGGATCACCATCCATATCCCAGTCAGTCCAAACCATCGGATTAATAAAAGAATCCTGGCTTAGAATAGTGCCATACAGTCCGCACGCTTCAGCCACATCCGTGAACGTTCCATTATCATTTCGAAACAGGTATAAATTATCATTATTATACTGATAGACAAGGCAGTCGAGATCGCCATCCATATCATAATCTGCCCAGCCACAAACGCTAAAATGCCACTCGGTAATGAAACCCGGCGGTTTATGTCCGACGAAGCCTGTTTCTTCGCTCACATCTGTCAGATGGTTATTATCATTGCGCAGGAGATAGATTGCCTCGTTCGTGCCAAAACTGCAATCTTTATCCCCGTCGTTATCATAATCCGCCCACACGACATTGAATGTTCGCACACCATCAACATCCTCGATGGATTCCACGGGAGTTTGAGCGGTGATATCTGTAAAATGTCCGTCAGTATTCGAATAGAGACGGCTATATCCGGGGCCGCTATATTTTAAGATGTAAATATCTGCCCAGCCATTACGATCGATGTCAACCAGACACTCGCCGCGCTTGGCAGTCGGAGCCACAGTTAAGCCAACTTCGTTATTATCCATAATTTCGAAGTAAGATAACTCCTGAGAAATTGCCATGTGTGTGCTTATTCCAACGGCAATTAATGCAACAATTGTTATCAATATTTTTGATAAATTCATTTGGCTGTCTCCTTTTCTTTACTTTAAAAAGGTCAATTTCTTCGTATGAACAAAATTATTTACCTTTAACCTGTAAAAATAAATTCCGGATGTAACTAAATCACCTGCATTATCCCGTCCATCCCAGACAGCCGAATGATTACCAACTTTCGCCGTCGTATTTATCAGATTTCGGATTTCATTGCCATTAATATCAAAAATGGTAAGTTCAACATTTGCTGTAATTTTTAAGCTAAAATCTATGCGAGTAGTCGGATTAAAAGGATTTGGGTAATTCTGTTCCAATTGGAACAATGTAGGTTTTGAATTTGATGTAGTAAAAGATTTTACGGAAGAAAGGTCTGGTTCTTTCACATTATGATACTGGTTTATTTCGACATCTGTCAGCGTCTGCTTGTAGCCAAGCGGCCAACGGATCACAACAGAGTCGATTGATGTCTCATAACCAATTCCAAAATGAACCCAGGGATTATCCTGGCGCAGCCAGCCGTTACCAGCGTGTGTATAACGATATTGTTTTCCTCTGGCGTAATAAAGCATTACGGCACTGCCCACGGCATCCCGGTTGGAAAGAGTTCCTTCTAATATGAAACCTACCCAATTTGCCTCATTGATAGCCATGTTATGATATAATATATGATTATGATCAACTGAGGGGATATAAATATCCAAAAAGCCATCTTTATCATAATCAAAAAAACCTCCCCCTTTTCTATCACCGATTTTGGTTATTCCGACCCATTCTGCGACATCAGCGAAAGCTCTAGTTCCGTCTTCAAGCTCTTCATTAAGCAACAACACATCATAACTCACATCGCTACTATTGTGGAGAAAAACATCCTGGTCCCCATCATTTTCAAAATCACCGACCGACAATCCGCGATAAGCATCTCTCATAATCATTCCCGTTTCCTGAGATACATTAACGAACAATCCATCCCGATTTTCCCACAGTTCATTAGTCGGTTCTTCTTCGGGAGCTCCGGGGACTTTAAAAAAATCCAGATCACCATCGTTATCATAATCAAAAAATTCTCTATAAATCATTGTTGTCAAATTGCCCAGGCCGATAGAATCGCTAACATCCCTAAATACTCCACCTTCATTAAATAATATATTATAACGACCATGTAAATCAGGATCTCCGTCGTTGTCCAAATCATCCCAAACGAGCGGATTTGAAAATGTTTCGTCACTTAATTCCGTACCCTCAAGTCCGGCCTCTGCAGCGACATCCGTGAAGTGATCGCCATCATTGCGGAATAGATACAAATTATCATTATTCACTTGAAACACGACACAATCGAGATCTCCATCCATATCATAGTCTGCCCAGCCGCCAACGTTATAGTACCAGGTGGTTATAAATCCTGACGGTTTATGTCCAACAAAACCCATTTCCTCACTGACTTCTGTAAAAACATTATTATCATTTCTTAGCAAGTGCAAATTTTGATTGGTTCCAAAACTTAGGTCTTTATCACCATCATTATCGAAATCGGCAAAAACAGGTGTAAACGTTCGAATTCCTTCGATATCCTCAATACTTTCCAGCGGTGTTTGATTTGTAATATCTGTAAATTTGGTCCCATCATTTAAATAGATACGGCTATAGTCTCCACCGTTATACTTTAATGTATAAATATCCACATAACCATTGTTGTCAATATCTACAAGGCATTGACCTGCTTTGGCAAATGGCGCTACAGTCAGACCGATAGTTGCGTTTTCAATTATTTCAAATGCTGATAAATCCTGAGCTTTGAGTACTGCGGATTTAGACACTAATAGGATTACGGCTATGATAAAAATTATTTTGTTTCCAAATTTCATTTTTTCATCTCCTTTTTATTGTAATACTATTGAATGCTATTCCTGCATCTCTAAAACAGCCACATAAATAGCGGTAATGGAGTCGCCATTTTCATCTTTTTCATGCGAAGAATAATAAGAAACAAGTGCGCGATTTTCATCAAGCTTCACAAATCCGGGATATGAATTATCACCTCCGCTTGGAAACTGCAAGCACTCATGAAGCTGATCATCCACCAGCCAGTAAAGAACAGTCGTCTTCAAACCGTCGGCAGTCATCTTGCGCCCACCAACGATGTAGTGATCATTCCATTCCGCCAATAATGGGCCGCCAACATAACAACAGAGGTCTTTTCTTTGCCATTCTTGATAGGGCGGTTTAGAGCGACACAACTCTGCATTTGCTGTACCTCGCCTGGCGACTGCAAGTACGGTTCCGTCTGATTTAAACAGAAAGGCTGTTTCATCACCATTGTGTTCCTGAAAAAGTGCAGCTTTTTTCCAAATTATACCATCATCACTCTCCAGCATCGCCGACTCAGTTATCCTTTGGCTTTCATCGTTTCGCGGCATCTCCCTGAATTCATGTTTTCTTCTGCCACAGAGATATGCGTTTCCGTTATAAGTAGCAGCCCGCCAAATATAGTGTCCGTAGGTACCCTCCAGCATTTCGGGCCCGTTCCAATTCGTTCCATTCGAAGTCCAGACACAATAGCCTAAATGTTGGTTCAAATCGCGCGTTTCTCCACCCGGATCATCATTTTTACAAAGCCATGTGCCTGTGAAAACAAATAGTTTGTTCTGAAAAACCAGAAAATGCGGATCACGTGTATCCCGGTTCTCCACACTAAATGAGTGTACTTGTTCCCAGGTCTGCCCATCAACACTTGAAAGCACAAGAATTGATGAGCTTGGGAAAACCATATGTCCGTCGGGGCACGTACGGAACGTTAAATAAATTTTATCATTGAAACGGCATAAATCAGTGAATGCGTTATGTTCTCCATTATCAAATGCTTTGCTAATCGAAACTACATGCACATCAGGCATCGCTTTTGCAGAAATTTCAGAATCCCCGAAAACCCTGACCAATAACAGAGAAATCAATATAACGTAAATTTTCATGCAATCGCACCCCTTCGGACAAAGCTTAAATCATCATACCTACTTAATAAAAGTCATTTTCTTCATTGTTGAATAATCGCCAACCCTCAATTGATAAATATACATTCCGGTAGGTACGATATGACCCATTTTATCAGTTCCATTCCAGGAAATGGAATGAAAACCCTCTGGCTGCAATTCGTCAGCAATTAACGTTATGATTTCTTCACCTTGCAGGTTGTAGATTTTTAGAGACACGTTTTCAGCGCGCGGAATGTTGTATTGAATCGCCGTCGTTGGATTAAATGGATTGGGATAATTCTGGAACAAAGCAATCTTATCAGGCATCGCGGTACTTTGTGCGTCAACCGCAGTTGGCTCAAGCTCGATTATTTTGTGATATTTGTTAATTTCCAAATCTGTAAACACCTGTTTATCCCCCATTGGCCAGTTAATAACGATCGAATCAATAGAAGTTGCCTGTCCGATACCAAAGTTTACATACGGATTATCCTGGACTTTCCAGGTACGGGCGGCTCTTGTATAGCGGATTAATTTAATATCGCCAGCATAGAGTGTCACTAATGTTCCTAGCGCGTCCTTGTTGGATTTTGTGCCCCAAAGATCAAGACCTAACCAGTTATTAACTTCCACAGGGCCAAGGTTATGATATACAAGGCTTCCATAATCGAGTGATGGGCAAAAAATATCCAGCAGACCATCCATATCATAATCCAGAACAGCAGCGCCTTTGCGATCACCAACCAGGCCAAAGCCAGCCCACGAGGCGACCTCGACAAAACTTCTCATGCCGCCATTGTAGTCATTAAGCAAAAATGCTTCAATATCTTCGTGGTCATTTATTGAAAAGAAACAGTCTTCGTCAGCATCGTTATCAAAATCCGCAACATTTAAGCTTGCCTGCCCATTATCAACAAAAAGATCCAGCCCTGTTTCTTGAGTCATATTAGTAAAAACGCCACCATTGTTCTGCCAAATTTCATCGCGGAGATCGTACCCCTGCATAAAGAAATCAAAATCGCCATCCAGATCGTAATCAAACCAATCGCAGAATCGAATTTTATGGTAAGGTAAAAAACCGACTTCATCAGAAACATCTGTTAAATGGTTATCATCATTTCGAAATAACTTCCAGCCTGCTGACAAATCAGGATCTCCATCAAGATCCCAATCAATCCATTGAATTCGACACGTGTTATATCCGCGGTCTCCATCGCTTCCCAGTTCATTTTGCCCAGCCAATCCGACCTCATCGGCAATATCAACGAACTGGTCGCCATCATTCCTGTAAAAAATAAAATCAGGATTATTTGTTTGAGCAACCAATGCATCAAGGTCGCCATCGCGATCCCAATCGATCCACGCGCTCATTTCATAGCCGTAAATCGACACAAATCCCGGAACACCGCTTTCAATGCCTAACGCATCAGTGATATCGACAAACACGTTATTGTCATTTCGGAACATGAAAAGGTTGTAGTCTGTGCCAAGCATCAAATCGCGGTCACCGTCATTGTCAAAATCGACTAATACAGGCGTGCGGGTGGCATTTCCATCCAATTCTGCGGCTACCAGTTGAGGAGAATTCCCATAGATATCTGTGAAATATCCTTCATTGTTCATGTAAATTTGGCTCTCAAGCCGTCCACGCCATTTGTTATTATAAATATCCGGCCAGCCATTTCTATCAATATCAGACGCCGAACATCCCCATCTATCTAAAAACACGGGGAATAGCCCTAAACTACTATTGTCTGCTACTTCAAAAAGTGGTATATCCTGCGAAAATCCCAACGTAGTGAGCCACAATATGATATGAGCAGTTAGTATCAATCTTTTCATTCTAACCTCCCATTTATTAACTTCAATCATTTTATTAATAAAAGGATAATACATATTCAATGTATCCATTCAACTACGGAGGGTATTGCAGATACAATTCATGAGTTGTATCTGCAAACCATCGAATATTGAGTGGATAATATTTAATTTAGCATTGCTAAGTTACGTATTAACTAAGCTCATTTCGCGATTGAATAGATAGTTGTAAAGTGTGAAATTACGTTTCACACTTAACAGCGTATACATGCTTCACATTTTTCAGTAAATATAAATTTACCTTATTATTGCAAATTTGCCTAGCTTCTCGCCTACGCCCGGCGCGTCCACATGGTAAAAGTAGGTTCCCCAGGCTGCATCCAAACCGTCTTTTGTCACCAGATTCCATGCTTCCGAGCCATCATCATGCGGCGCATTATGCTCGAGCGTTCGCACCAACTTTCCATTAATTGTGAATATTTTAATGGTACACTGCATCGGCAAATGGACAAAATCAACCCGCCGTTCGCCACGGCCGCGTACGTTGAAAATAGGTGGTTCAATGGTATTGACTGAAACATATGGATCCGGTACAACACACACTTTGTCAAGCAAATCAGCTTTTGCGCGTGCAGGTGTATATCCCCAGCCTGTCGTAGAAAATTCGAACACATCCATTGAAGTGAAGGGTTTCTTGGTTGTAAAGTAAAATACATCACCTTCTTTTGGAAGCACTGTATCTGCTAGAGCGGATAATAAGAATGTTACCTCCCAGGTTGTATCAAATCGTCTTCCCACTCGATTGGCAAGAATCAGGATTTTGTCGTCAGGCGTTATACTGCTATCAGGAATACCAAATTCTGTAAATGAAAACTCTTCTTTTTTATTTTCAGTTACATTCCAAACCTGAAAATTTACAGGGATTCTAAAGCGATCGATCGCTTCGTAGGTCGTATCAGCATTTTTGCCGAGAATGCGAATTTCATAGTCAAAAGGCGCTGGAAATACGTAACTACCTGTACTTAGATCAACACTTCCGGTAAGAGTGCTATTTCCAAATTTCCAGCCAGCTTCATCAGGAACAGCCACAGGTTCATTTTTAATTTGAATATTAAATCCGTCAAGGATTCTCATATCCAGTACCGCTGGATCAAAATCCGCAGGACCGCTAAATAAAATATTTTGATTTGCAGTATCAGGATCAGTTATATCTGTAACAATGTAGCTTTCTGTTAACAGCATTTTGGTTGTATCTGTAAAAGTTATCGAGTATTTGTGTCCGTCTTTAACATCATTCGGTACTAATACAGAAACATCAACTGTTCCGGAACCATTTCCGGAGATATGCTGAACGCCACCTGATATTTTAGGCGTATGATATCCTGAAGCTGGCGCTCTTGGGACAACTACAGCACAGTTTCTTCCAGTACTAATTACATTGCCTGAGATATCGGTTTGAATAACTTTGCCGCATTCACTTGGCCAGGTTGGTAATAATCCCGGAACCGGATGAACACCTTGTTCATAAAACCAATCAGCGTATCCTTTATCTACTGATACAACAGCATAATAGTAGGAACGTCCATTTTCAACTGTTGAATCGATGAATGAATGTCTTAAACCTGTGTCGCGTCCCATGTCGTAATGAGCACCGGTTTCACCAATGGCAATTGGATGGGCGCCGGTCAGTCCGTCTGCATAATCAAACTGAGCAATTGGTTCCCAAAGGATTGCATTACCAAACGCATCTGTAATAGTTTTTATATCATTAAATGCCGGATCAGTCGATCGATAAATCTTGTACAAACCGAAGTCTTCTTCATAAACAGGATCGCGTGATTTTTCAGCTCTGTCGTCCCAAATTAATGTTACGCGGCGATCACCAGGAATTGCAGCCAGAATAGTAGGTTCAAGCGGTGGTTTCTTAAAATTGTAATCATGATCATATATTTCCTGCATGGTGCGTTTATTTCGGACCAAATCATCTTCATCATTGCCAAGCAAACAGGCAATGGCAAATCGTTCTGTAAACCCTTTATTCAAATGATAATAGCCACAGGCATAATGAAATGCAACATCAAGCCCACCAGTTGCTTCAGTCCAGGTACCCGGGTACGTTTTCACATACCATGCTTCTTCATCAGCGGAAAGCACATCGCCAGCCGATGTTCCAAAGAAACTCGTCAACCCGATCTGGTCAATTTCATTATTATCTGTATATTCGTAATTAGGCTCCGGAATATCTGGTACGCCATTGCCTTCATATGGATCAGCACCCATGCCTGGCCAATCCGTATCGAGCGGGCCAAGTCCATCCTGTCCGAGGTCATCCATTAAATCTTCAATATCTAAAATGCCATTATTATTGGCATCTTCACCTTCGTCGAGCAGACCATTATTGTTCAAATCTTCCCAGTCCCATACGCCGTTATTATTTTCATCATCAAATGGGCGCCAATCGCCATCATCGTCAATTCCATTTTCCTGGCTTTCATCTATTAAACCGTTTTCATCGTTGTCAATGCCGTCAGTAGCGATTCCAGGACTCTGTAAAAATGCAAATCCAAAATATCCTGTTGGTTTACCTTTAGCCGAAAGTCCGTTTAAATCCCATTGATATGTTATGTCATCTTTAGTATCAAAGCTGGATGCATCGTCACCAGCATCACTACTGCCGGCGGATGTGCCGATGTCAGCGTCGATATACATTCCTAACACACATTTGAGAAGATCTTTTTCACTTATATTTTTAACCTGATAAATAGAGATGATGATATCCTCTGCCATCACATCCGCCCACTGGTAGTTACGCGTTTCCACTTCAACGCCAATGCCTCTTCTGCCATTCGGCCAGGGTAGTGTATCCTGTGGATTTGAGACGAAAGGGTAATATAAGAATTCATCATTGTTGCGGTCATCCATTAAATAATAGCTTTCCTGATCTGCACGAACATAAGCACCATATTCACCATTCCAAAGTCCCATACGGCTTCCAACAGCACCAGGATAACTTCCTAATGGCCAATCAGTCGGCCATGTTTCGGACAAATGGCTCATGGCCGGGTATTCAATTTCATTGTACAATTCATACGTAAGCTTACCATTTCCATCGATGTCTTCACCCGGATCAAGTTCGCCATTTCCATTAAAATCTTCTGAGATGCCGTCAATATAAGTCCCATCATTGAAATAGCCGGGTAAGGGCTCCCAGCCATATGTATGAGAGTCGTCCGACGCCCGATCTCGGGGGCCACCGGTATAATTATCGGTAAAGATATGAATCGTATCGCCACGCGCGTCGATGACTTCTGCACCAACAAAGAAAATAAATTCAAACCCATAATTAGTACCACTGCCTTTGGGCCATTCCAGGCGAACGTCGATCGTTCGGCTTCCCAAATTTCCGAAATTTGAAAAAGCAGTACGAATCAAATTGCCGTCATGAATTCCAGATCTTCGGAACGAACTGTAGTCAACTGAGCTTTTGTATAGGTGGAGAGGATTGGTATAATCTTGAGTTTTGTCATCCAGCACAACGTTTTCCTGTGATTGTGCAGCATAACTTCCGATTAATATGAGAAAGGAGCATATGAATAATAACTTACCTACAGCAGTTAAGTTTTTATTTAAATGTTTCATATACTAAAGTCCTCCATTTTGCGGATGCTCCGTAATTTGTTTGCAGAAATTTTAATAACATCCTTAAACAACATGAGATTTATCCATTTTTTATATTTTGAGTAATTTATTTCACAGATTAGAACCGTTTTTTAAAACTCAAATGCCATTCCAATCTGAACATTTCGCGGTTCCGAATACCATTGTGGGCGATTGTCAACTTCTTCAAGTGTATAAACCCCATTTGCTCTGGCAATCACTTCATCTTCGGGCCATCTGAATGTCCGGTCAGCTCTTCCCGTGCTGGCGTAAACTTTATTTTGATTAGCTGTATCAAAGACATTAAAAATTCTGGCAAAAACGACAAAGTCGATGTGCCCAATTGTCAAATATTTCTGTGCAAAAATATCGACATTGGTCCGCATTGGTTTCCGTTCGTTATTCTCGAACTGAGTTTCAATTTGTTGCTCCTGTGGCGTCTCGGCTGTGTAAGGCAAACCAGTTCCGATGCGGCCAATAAAACTGACAGTCCAATCGCCTGACTTACCAATACGAAGATTTCCATTGAGAGAATGTGTTTCGTCCCAATCAAGCGGAATGACTTGTTTTTGAACTTCGGAAGGTCTGGTGCTCTGATTCTGATTGTATATTGCATTCGGGTCCGAAGCATTACCTCGTGCAACCATAAAGGTGTAATCGAGCCGGCCAGCTAAAAAGCCAAAGGGCTTCTTTTCAACAGAAAGCGTAATACCTCTCACGTTGCCATAGTCTCGGTTCGTGTAACGGAAATATGTTCGCTCATTAATTGTATCAATAATTTCTTGTCCCAATAAATTACGAATATCCTTCGAGTATATTGTTAATTCGAGACCAAAATCACTTGATAGTTGTTGTTGAAGCCCTACTTCATAGGCAACTGTTCGCTCCGGTTTAAGATCTGCATTACCCATTATTGTCTCTCTGAAACCGGATGAAATTTCGAATTCTGAATTTAAATACAAATATTGAAATTGTGGTATTTGTAAAAAGTGTCCGTAGGAAACATGAATAACGCCTCTGTCAGAAATCGGAAAAGCAAGGCCCAATCTTGGACTCAACTGGTATTTCTTGCTGGCTCTTACAAAAGCGGTCTCTAACCTGCCTTCGACCGCATTATAATTTGCTCGTGGATTCTCGGGCACGATTCCATCGGGATCGAAATAATCTAAACGCAATCCGACATTCGCGATGATCTCTCCTAATTCGAGTTTATCCTGAGCATAAGCTGCAAACTCTACCGGATTAATTTTATATTGATTATTTAGCAGTGTTTGCGGGCCCGGGACATAAATTTCCGGTGGACGTGTAAGTGCGTAATATTCTTCGAACGTTGTTCCACGTGTGGTAGGTAAATAATAGCTATTCGGGATCGCGTCCGTTTCAATAGAATGGTATTTCAAATTAAACTGTTTAGCAACGGCGCCAAGCTTTAATAAATTTGTTTTATCGACTTGCCACGTTATATCCAATTTCCCTAAATAATTCTCAAAATTAACAGTTTCATGCGCATTATCTGTTCCTCCAAATCGATAGCCCATAAGAGATGGAACCATCGTCTGATATCTGATATCCGCTGGATTATCATAAAGATATGTTTTCCGGTCCTCGCCAAAATATGAAAGATTGATCAGGTAAAACAGATCGGATGTTACAGTATGAGTAATATTTAAGGTATGGTTAAAAGCGTTTTTGTATACCGTTGGAATTCCGTCCGGTGTATAACGATAAGCATTATCGTATTCAGAATATTTGATATTGTCAATAAACAAATTGTAGAACGTTCTTATTCCGGGACTCACTTGATAAAATACTTTTGCATTTCCGGAAACTTTTTGCGACGCATTCATTGGAATAATCTTATCGTCACCGGTATAGATATTATATGCTTCATCAGCTTGATCATACGGCAAATACTGACCAAAACTACGCTCGGGGAAATTAAGATTATACCACTGCTCGAATGCTTGAATTTTCCAACTGTCGTCGACGTTGTATCGTCTTTCACCATTCAGCCAACCATCATTTTTATTATATCTGAAAAATCCGTAGAAAGACAGTTTCTTGGAGAAGGGAATGCGTCCTGTAACATTCGCCTGGAGATTATATTCAGGATTGTTCATTGGATCGCCTATTCCGATAAAACGATCGGTCTGGTTGCTGAGATGGGCGCCAACATAAGAACTAATCCGACCAGAATATTTTTGTCCCGGAGTTTTTGAAACCACATTCACAATTCCCGATTGCGCTTGACCGTATTCAGCATTAAACGTACCACTAATTACTTGTAACTCCTGAATGACTTCATTTTCGATTTCTATCGAGCTTCCGCCATCAAACCTGTTTGTTACGGGTATTCCATCTACAAGGTAAGCCACTTCCCCGCTTCTTCCGCCACGAAAGTGAAGGTCACCTTCAGCGTCCTGCGTCACACCTGCTTGAAGTTGCAAAATTTCATGAACTTCTGTGACTGGCAGCTCAGCAATTTCATCGGAGGCCATATAAGCGGCAGAATTGGTGCGATCAACTTCAATTACCGGTCGGGAAGCAACAATTGAGACTTCGTCCATTTCCAGAACTGTTGATTTAAGATTTGCATCGACTTTGGCTGTAAGCCCCACTGAAACGCGTACTTTTTGAATTTTCATTGTCGTATAACCTATTGTCATGAACCTAAGATCATAGGTACCAGGAGGAACATTTAAAATGACATAGTCCCCATCTATATTAGTAGCAGCTCCCTGCATAGTACCTTCAATAACGACATTCACTCCGGGAAGTGGGTCGCCCGATTCAACATCTTTAACGACACCTGAAATTTTACCTGTTGTGTCTGCATTCGTAATAGCAGAGAATCCCAAAAAGAATATTAGAACTAATGACAGTGTAAGTATTGCAAATTTATGCATATGCAATTTCCTCCTTAATTGTCTAAATTAATAGACTTACATATTATATTAAAATTATATAAATTAGTGATAATATTGTTGGGAATATTAAAACATGAATAGAGTGGGATAATTTTGATGG
>JAFGDW010000035.1 GCA_016931935.1 Candidatus Zhuqueibacterota bacterium
AGATGTGAACGCAGTTTCGTTTTATTTACTTATGTCAACATCAGCTCATCATCGCTTTAAGCCGACGCTCTTTGTCGGCTTAAATTCTGATTGTGCAGCGCTCCGGCAGATGAATAAATTCGATTCGCCGTGGGCCGCGTCCCGAACGATAGGTGTTTTGTGGTTCCCATGCAGCCGTTACCACATAAGGATTGGGAACAACGCGAATTTTATCCAGCGTTTGTTTTGCTTGTTTGGCATCAACTGTTTGTTGATGGAGTGAAAATTCAAACCGATTGGCCGCCGTGAATTGAAAATCCGGGTACAGATAGAGCGTATCACCCGAACTCAGGCTGCGATTGTAATGCTGGATGAAAGCATTGTTATCATCACCGGAATTATTTAAAATATAATACGTGATAATCGTTGAATCATTGGGGAGTTTTTCGAATAGCCAAATTTCATCCTTTGCGGAAAAATGTCCTTTGGGCACGGGCGATGTGCCGATGTTTTCCCGAAAACCATAGGGCAGCTCTTCTCCCGTAACCGTATCGTAGATTTTGAAATTTGTTGGTACGGGTGGTATTTTAAAGTCGATCGGGAAATTCAACAGCGCCAGATTTACCTGATCCGATGTATCCGCTAATTCATCGAAGAACACAATTTTGTACTGACGGGGATAAAAGTGGCCGGGGAAGTATGCCGTGTTATCCCAAACACCAAAATCCAGTAGATAGGTTTGATTAGGATCGATATTGGCACTCCATTTCAAGCCCTGAACAATACCTTCGCCGTCTTCATCGACACTGTTCAACAAACCATAGCTGGTCGGCGGATTATACACAAAGAATTCAAAGCCATTGCTGATAGCGGTTAACGTAGCGGACTGCTTGTTATTGTCATCATACAAATTACGGATCATCACCAGCGAGGTGTCCATCAGTAGATATTCCTGAAACATGATTGTATCAAGAGCGATCGGATTGGCTTTGTCCGTGGCGTTCTTCAAAATAAATCCGGTCGTTTCCAACGGAATCCATTCATCGGGATCGTTGTAGTCGACGTTTGGCTCGCCCAAATCGGGTTTCTCGTTACCTTCCGTGCTATCGGCATCCATTGTCCCGGCAATTCCGTCTGTTCCAACATCATCAGTATCACTATTCCAGTCCAGATCATTATCTACGCCATCGGTGGCAACATCCAAAAAGTCGATTTCATAGGTGGCGCCGTCGATTATCATATTTGGATCGATCACGCGAACCCGCACCGTGCCTCCGCCTACTTTGGCAGCGCCAATATGGCGTGGCTCTATGTCAAACCGGGGCGGAATATATCCGAGCGCCGGGGCTGTTGGTTCCGCAAGCACTACGTTGGAGCCTTTTTCCTGAATTTTACCGCTGGCGTCAACCGCTATATATTTGCGCGTTTCCGATGGATGAATATTGTCGGCAACGGATCCGCGGTCATATGCTGTCACGGCGTAATAATAGCGACGTCCGTTCACAAGTGGTGAATCCACATAAGTATGAACCAGGCTCTTATCCGCACCCAAATAGAATGCCTGACCATAATTAGTGGTTCTGGGAAAATTCCCATAAATGCCATCAATTTTATCAAACACAGCAATGGGCGTTTTGAAAAGAGTGTGTCGAGAATTGCAGGCGCTTAAGCCGCCATTTTACGCGTATAATTTTCAGGATATAAAAGTTGTTTTTGTTCTTTGATGAAATATTGCATGAATTGCTCCCAGTCCTTATTTCTGGCGACAGCTCGTAATTGCAGCATCGCCTGAGCGCCATCGATGCTCCAGCGCATGCCATTCCGTTCCATACGATTCTTAACCAGAGAGCCACAAGCGCTTTCGACAACCCCGGTGCCAATTGGATATCCTTTGCTTAGATATTCATTGTACTGCATCATATGCTTATGGTTCGTCAGGTAACGGATCACTTTACGAATCGTATCGAGCTTCGACTGCGAAAATTTGTTTTTATGCATTATCTGTTTGAGCGCGCCAATCACATAACCGACTTTTCCGTACAGAATAGCCAATAGCTTTTCGCGAACCCATGCTCGTCGGTTGGGATTTTTTTCACCATAAATAGCCGTGCCGGCCTCCCAGACGTATTCGCACACATGGATAATATCCAGGATTTTAACATCAACACGTTTATTCAGATTATTATGTGTCAGAACGCGATCGATTGCTTTTTCAAGCGCCGGATCGCCATCGATCAAAACAACAATCGGTTTATTACCGTCGGAATCTCGTTTGATGAGTTGCTCAACAGCTCGTTCAATGGCATTATCCTTACTAATAAGTGATGCGCGGTAATGTTTGTTAAGCGCAATACGAACAGCCTGTTTGGCTTCGTCATCGTGTTGGTCGTCATCACCGCTATTCTTATACTCGTGAAGCAAGGCCTTGACAATTTCCTGACCGCTGCGTTCCCCCGGCATAAACGAGTAGGTGGCAGTTACAGTCGCTTCTTTTTTAATACCAGGCTTTTCACCTTTAGCACGCCGGGCTTTGGGAGTTTCAGTCTTTTTTAAATCGCCATGCCGTTCTGACTTGCGAATCGGAACACCCTTGCCATCAGCGCTGAGTACGAGATGGCTCCCCTCGTCTTCATGTGTTGGGGGATCTGTTTGTGTGTAATAGTCCTGAACGGTTCGCGAAACGTTTTCAGTCAGGTTCTGACCAATTGAATGATGAAGACCAAGATTGAAGAATTTATTAAAAACATCAACGGCTTCACGATAGTCAGAGTCAGTTGAACGCAATAATAACCAATCTGTCAGTAAATATGAATACTTCGTTTGCGGAAGGTTCAACTGCTCATCGATTGGATAATAATATGATCCGGTAGCCGTATCTTGATAACCTGCTCGTTCAATCGAAATTTCCCCGAATATGGACAGATAAGGCGAGCATTGATGCGTTTTATACCTTAGACTTTTTTTTTTAATATCTGAAACTGGCGGATTATCTACTTCATAGCCAGTCCCGGATTCTTTGACAAATTTCTGTAAACTGGCTAATCCAATGTGCAAGACGCGATTTAGTATCTCTTTTTCAGCGATATGGATTTGTTCTTTACCGGCTGCAGTCGTTATGTAATCCAATAATTCGTCTAATTGGTTGTGAATGTTGCTTGCAGATAATTCTTGTTCATGTAATGAGGATTTTGACATATTAAGCTCCATATATTCTAAACATGGTATATGAATTGTGACCTTTGCTAATATAGGAACTTTTTCTCTAAAATCCTCACCCTTTTTTAACTATTTTTTAACAGGTTACGTCGCCTCTAATTCGCGACACACTCTTTTCATTTTTAGATTTAATTGTATCACGAACAGTAGCGATAAGATATACTCGTTAAGGGTTAGAATTTCATAGTGAAATTTTTATCATATGGAGTGAAGTGACTGTGTCACTTAATGCAGCGACACAGTCGCTGCACTCCATACATTAAAAATAAACCGTAACAAGTATAAATCAAAGTGATTAAAGTATGATCCCAAAACTTGGTTGGATCATTCACGTTTGTGTTTGGCGACGCGAGCAAACGCGTCAATTATCTTATCAATCACGACG
>JAFGDW010000036.1 GCA_016931935.1 Candidatus Zhuqueibacterota bacterium
CGTCGTGATTGATAAGATAATTGACGCGTTTGCTCGCGTCGCCAAACACAAACGTGAATGATCCAACCAAGTTTTGGGATCATACCTTTACGATGAACTCAGCATGAAGCTACTTTTCTCAAATTCTAAAGAGAATCGTGAAATAGTGAACGAAGAAAGAAGAGCTGTAATGTGGCTACCATCAAAGATATTGCAAAACTCGCAAACGTTTCTATCGGAACTGTCGATCGCGTGCTTCATAACCGTGGTTTCGTTTCTCCTGAAACACGGCAGCGCGTAAAACAAGTAATTCAGGAACTAAATTATTCTCCGAATATTTATGCACGGCAGCTTAAATTGGCCAGGCATTATAAATTCGGTGTTTTAATGCCTGAATTACATCAGGATGCCAATTATTGGGAACGACCGGCTATTGGCATGCGTGACGCCGCGCGAGAATTGGAAGCACACAAAATAGAAGTGAAATTTTTCTTTTTTGATCGTTATTCGGAAGATTCGTTTAATGAAAAATGCAATCAATTGCTGGATGATGATCCTGATGGATTATTGATTGCGCCAATTTTAATAAATCCTGCACGCCAGTTCGTTCACAGTATTCCCAAAAAAATTCCATATATTTTTTTTGATTCTGATATACCTCAGACCAATCGACTCACTTTTATTGGTCAAGATCCGAATAAAAGCGGCATACTTGCGGGTAAGTTAATGAAAATGCTTATCGGAAATCGTGGCGATATTGGAATTATTCGCGTTCTGCCTGAAGATTATCACATCGATCAGCGCATTACCGGATTTCAAAGCTTTTTTCAGGAAAATGGTGAAGCTATTTCCATACGAGTGTTTGAATGGCAGGAAAATGAAGATTTAAGCAGCATAAATGCACTAATAAACAAAATTGTGAAAAATGATGACTTAAGGGGAATATTTATCTCCAATGCACTCACGTATTTGGTGGCTTCACAAATTGAATTGCTAAAATATCAAAATAGAATTAAAATAATCGGCTATGATTTGGTTCAGGAAAATGTCGAATTTTTAAAAAAATCGATCATCGATTTCCTGATTAGTCAGTCTCCTGTTACGCAGGGATATCAGGGAATTAAACTGTTATATAAAAAACTAGTGTTGAATCAGGATGTGGAAGATATGATTATGATGCCGATTGATATCATTACCAAAGAAAATGTTGATTTCAACAAGTATATCTCCAGAGAGAATATGATTGATAACTATTCACCTGTTGATTCACATTTGCCAGATTAAACATTACGTTGTTTTTTAATAAATGAATGACAAATGCTTTATCCTGGCATATTTTTTAAAGATTCCTCAGCAATTTTAGCCAGATTCACAGATTGTTCCGCTATCCGCCGGATGCGTGATAATGTACTTACGAATAGCAAGCTCTGTCGTGATTTGGATTTACCCGCCTTTATCCGTTTCATTTGATGCTTGTCACACTTATAAATAGTATTTTGAAGTGCTGTCAGCGAAGTTTGTACTTTCGGGAGATTCTGGTATTTGTCGTTTTGTAAAATCACTACAACATCATTGAGTAATGCATTTGCTTCTGTGACAATTTCAAGTAATTCCTGTGACTGGACGACATCCGGTGCCCGGTGATTATTGTCGATATGCTGATAGTTCCCCGTAGTCATATCGTTTAAACTCCCGGTAATCAATTGCAAGGAACCAATCGTACGTGCATAGCGCGGAGCAGCTCCTTTCGTATCATCCCCGGCAAATTGTAAATACCTAAAAATTTCACAAATGATCATTTCACTATCGGATGCAATAATTTCTGCCTCCCGCCGGGCATCCTTCAGGATTTTTCGTTTGGATTCAATCAGACCCTGGATTGTGATATTAAGAGTTTGTGAAACAGATTTAATAAGTTTGCTGGTTTTTAATGTCACTCGGTTAACACTTACTGTATCGTCTGTTGATAACAGATCCCGTTCCATTCGCTTGAAACGTTCCTCACGTTTTTTATGGAGCTTTGCAGAACGAAATAACATGAAAAAGCCGGATGAAACCAAAACAAGTATTGCTGGTAATTTACCAAAATAAACAAACATCGTAAGCACGAAGCACGAGCTAAATGCCATAAACGCAGTAAAAAACCAGCCGCCCAGTACAGTCAATACACCATTCACCCGATAGACCGCACTTTCACGTCCCCATGCTTTATCGGAAAGTGACGTGCCCATCGACACCATAAAGGTTACAAAAGTTGTTGATAACGGAAGTTTGAATGATGTTCCGAACGATACCAACGCGCTGGCCACCATTAAGTTTACAGCAGCCCGTAGCAAGTCAAACGCTGGCACCTCGCCATCTTCAGCCGGAGGCAATTTATATTTTTCGGGATCAACACGGTTCTGCAACCATTTTTGAGCTGATTTCGGTATTATGTGCCGAACGGATTCTTCAAGCGCAATTCCCATGCGAACCAGACCGCGTGCCAAAGCAGAAGAATCGAATCGTTCATACCCATCCGACTGGCGCCCCAGATCCACCGTTGTTTGCGTAACACTTCGTGCCCGGCGGGATTTCCACAATGTAATTACCATCACAGTTCCCGCAAGCAACAAAATCCATGTCTTGGCCTGGACCGGTTGTTTTAAGCCTTCCATTGTCATTTCCAGCGGACTAATCCCTGAGGCTGCCCCAATTCGGTAGGCTGAGTATGCGCCCAGTGGCGCACCGATGAAATTGACCAAATCGTTAGCGGCAAAGGCGAGCGCCAGTGCAAACGTTCCGATTAAAACAATCACTTTTAATACGTTTACCCGGGTGAAGGTAATCACAATTTGCCAAATAATAGTCCATGCAATGAAATTAATGAGCAGGAATTCTTTTGTATGAAGCAGGATGAAATCCTTAAGTTCCGGCGTAATTAACGGCGAACCTTTTGCTCCTTTAACAATAATGAAAAACGAGATGGCCGTCAGTGCAAGCCCACAATATATTGAGCCGTAACGCTTGAAGGCTTTCTGATAATCGAATGTAAATATTACCCGTGTAATATATTGAATGACGGCGCCAAAGAAAAATGCCAAAACTACGGACAGACCGATACTAAAGACAATTGTGACAACATTTTTGGTATTTATATAACTGAAAATGTCGGAAACAGGCCCATGTACAGCGTGAATCTTCAACGTGGCGATGGCAACTGCACCTCCAAAAATTTCAAAAACGATGGATACAGTCGTTGATGTTGGCAGGCCAAACGTGTTGTAAAGATCGAGCAGGAGAATATCAGTAATCATGACAGCAAGGAAAATGATCATCACCTCATGCATAACAAAATATTCAGGATTGAAGATGCCTTTTCGCGCGACTTCCATCATCCCGCTGGAAAAGGTTGTTCCGACCATGACACCAATAGCAGCAGTGATCATAATGGTGCTTCGTTTGCCAGCTTTGGAACCAACTGCTGAATTCAGGAAATTAACTGCATCATTGGCAACTCCCACCATTAAGCCTGCAAAAGCGGTCATGGATAGAATTGATAACATGAAGATATAGATATTCATTTTTCCCCCATTGTTGGGAGAATTTTGTGCTTGTTATTCGTATTAATCCCAACATTTATTAATTACATCATAATTGGATAAACGGAAAAAATTAGTATAAATGAAATATGGAGATGATTGGATTGCATTTGTGTTACATTTGTAATATAAAATGAACTAAAGTTAACAATTCAAATGAAAAGATGCAATGAATTTTTTTTATTTGAATTTTAGTGCAAGGGATAAGTGGTGAAAATAAAAAGCACTAACAAAGGTGGGGAATTTTTAAAATTTGTAAATGAGAGTTGTTGAATTTAGCGGATAGTGAGAATGAAAAAAAATCGTATGAATAAAAACCTTTCACAGAATAATATCCATGAAAGGTTTTTAGGATTGCTTTAACGGAAACAAATTTAGGCTGGCATTTCTTTTAGAGATTCATCTGCAAGTATTGCTAAATTGAGTGACTGCTCAGAAATACGTCGGATGCGTGATAATGTACTGACAAATAGCAAGCTTTGTCGTGATTTGTTCTTGCCTGATTTGATACGTTTCATTTGATGTTTGTCGTACATATAGATGGTATCCTGAAGTTCATGAAATGCATTTTTTGCGTCAGCAATTTCGGCGAAATCCTGATTTTTCAACATCCCGGTAATTTTTGCTAATAATGCATGAGCACTGTTGGCAATTTCGGCCAATTCAGCAGACTGGATTTCACCAGGCGCTTTATGATTATTGCTGATATGTTTAAAGCTATCATGCGTTAAATCGTTTATTGTTGCTGCTATTAATTGTAACGAACCAATTGTGCGGGCGTAACGTGGAGCTGCTCCTTTAGAGTCATCCGCCGCCGAACGCAAGGAGTGAAAAATTTCACCAATAATGACATCACTCTCGGATAATATCATGGCCGACGCTTTGTACGCATCTTTCAATTGCCGACGATTGCTTTTCAATAACGCGCGTAAGGAATCATCCAATGTTTGTGCCAGTACACTAACCAAATTGCTGATCCGAATTGTCACGCAGGTAACATTGTCCACATCATCTGAAACAGCAAATGCCCGTTCCATGTGGCTAAATTTTTCCTCGCGTTGTTTATGTGTCCGGCCTGATCGATATAAGAAGAAAAGCCCGAAAGCCAGCAAAACCAAAATTGCGGGAAGTTTTCCATAATAAATAAATATTGAGAACACGAAACATGAACTGAATGCCATAAATGCCGTAAAAAACCAACCGCCGAGTACGGTTAACACGCCATTTACGCGATATACAGCGCTTTCGGTGCCCCACGATTTATCGGCGAGTGATGTGGCCATGGCGACCATGAATGTAACAAATGTTGTTGAAAGTGGCAATTTAAAAGATGTTCCGATTGAAACCAACATACTGGCAACCATCAGATTTACCGCAGCACGCAGCAAATCGAACGCAGGTGCTTCATCGCCACCGTCGTGTGCGACTGGTTTATACCGGGTCGGATCAATTCGTCGATTTACTTTTTGTCGAATTAATTTCGGTGTGATTTTTTGGACAATATCGAGTGTGGAAAGTGACATTCGAACTATGCCGCGGGCAAGTAATGATGATTCAAATCGCTCGACTCCTTCGTCCTGTCTGCCGAGACTGACTTCCGTTTTGGTCACACTTTGAGCCTTCTTGGAGCGCCAGAGCGTTATCACCATCACAAGACCAGCGAACAACAGAATCAGTGTGTTTGCTTTTACCGGATTTCTAAGCGCCTCCATAGTAAATTGCAATGGATCGGCTCCAGCGGAGGCCGTAATTTTGTACGCACTCAATGCACCAAGCGGAGCGCCAATGAAATTCACCAAATCATTTGCAGCAAATGCGAGCGCTAATGCAAATGTTCCGATCAGCACAATTACTTTAAGAACATTTACACGGGTAAATGTAATGATAAGCTGCCAAATAATAGTCCAGCCAATAATGCTAAATAATATGAATTGTTTTGAATGGGACATAATGTATTTGGTTGTATCCGTCGGAATCAACGATGAACCCTTGGCCCCTTTCACCACAATAAAAAATGTGATTGCGGTTAGAGCAAATCCACAATAGATTGAGCCATAACGTTTGAAAGTTTTTTGATAATCAAACGTGAAAATTAATCGGGTCAGGTACTGAATGACAGAGCCAAACACAAAGGCAAACACAACAGAGAGTCCGATACTGGAAATAATAGTGATTACATTCTTCGTGTTGATATAACTTAACACATCGGAAATCGGACCACCTACTGCGCGAATTTTTAGTAGTGCTATGGCAACAGCGCCGCCAAATATTTCAAATACGATGGACACAGTCGTGGATGTTGGCAGTCCAAATGTGTTGTAGAGATCGAGTAATAAAATATCTGTCAGCATCACCGCGAGGAAGATAATTATCACCTCATGCATAACAAAATATTCCGGATTGAATATACCCTTTCGGGCAACTTCCATCATACCGCTGGAAAATGTGGTGCCTACAAGTACTCCAAGACCGGCAATAATTAGAATGGTTCGACGTTTGGCAGCTTTGGAACCAATTGCAGAATTAAGAAAGTTTACTGCATCATTCGAGACACCTACCATCAGGTCGGCCAATGCAGTTACAAAGAGAACTGACAGGATAAAGATGTAAATGTTCATCTAGCCCCTCATCGTTGCCATTATTAAGTTGACGTACAAATCCACTATCGATTTTTCCAGGTTCGAAAACTCGATTAAAGTTTGTACGTTTGATTAATTAACCTAAAAAGTGATATTTTCAAATTGCCCATATTTGAAGATCACTTGAAGACAGCAGTTATGGGAGAATTCTTTAATATGTTAAGCGTAAATCAATCATCATTACTATCTGCGTCCATGTGGTGCTTTATTGTTTTAGCGCGATAAATAAAAATGACTTCTTCAGCGATATTTGTTGCAAGGTCAGCAACACGCTCGATGTTTTTACTTACAAGAATGAGATGCAATGCCCGCGAAATGGTTTTCGGATCATCCAGCATATAAGTCAGCAATTCTCGGAAAATTTGATCATCGAGTTGATCGACATCATCATCGCGAATACAGAGAGCGTGGGCTTTTTTCACATTACCATTAATAAAGCTATCCAGACTATCTTTAATCATGGATTGAGCGATTTGTGCCATTCGGGGAAGATCGAGCAATGGTTTGAGTGGTTCAAGTTCGTTTAATATTAAAGCCCGTTCAGCAATATTCACAGCATGGTCACCGATTCGCTCCAACTCATTATTGATTTTCATTGCCGATGTAAGGAATCGCAAGTCGACTGCCATAGGCTGTTGCAGCGCCAGTAATTTCAGACATTGATCATCAATTTCAATTTCCAGCTCGTCAATGCGGGCGTCGTTGTCGATGACCTGTTGCGCAAGTTTGTTATCGCGCTCCACCAATGCATCGATAACCTTTGCCAGGCTGGTCTCAACCGATGCCGCCATTTCAAATAACGTCTCCTTAAGATTTTGAAGTTCTTCATGAAAATGTCGTTGCATATTTTTATCCTTTATAAATAGAAAGCAGCTTGCTTCTACATTAAATTTTGTATCTACTCAGCAATGTGTATTTTACAAGCCCCGATGAATCGGCTGGGGAAAATGGTTCGACGCCATGCCACCCCACCATGCTAAAGCATGGTGCTTTTACAAGCTTGTAACAGCACCGCGATTCATC
>JAFGDW010000037.1 GCA_016931935.1 Candidatus Zhuqueibacterota bacterium
CGTCGTGATTGATAAGATAATTGACGCGTTTGCTCGCGTCGCCAAACACAAACGTGAATGATCCAACCAAGTTTTGGGATCATACACCTATGATTTTCGTGTGTTTGGCGTATATCGTGGTTATTGAATTAATTAACGGAAGCTTGATAAGGTAAAAATAAATCCCGATTATTTGGATGTCGGAGTGATAATATTAAAGATTTTCCATAACTAACAACTATCATCTGATCTGGTGTTATTTTATGCTAGTTTAAAGTACCCTCCGCAATTCCCGAACACTCAATGCAGTCGATACTCCAACCGGATGCCAGTGATTTTTACAGCCGCAATATTCCAGTGGCACACATTGCGCTGGCACACCGTAACGCTTTAGCTCCAGACCGCCTTCAATAAGCGTTGTCATACAAGCAGATGCAACGACGCCATAATTTTTCTGTCCCGCCTTTGGCGCCCACAATGACAAATCCGATGCATGAGGCACGACAAACACGTCAAAATCCTGTTTTTGCCCCAGCAGCCGGAGTTGATTGACGTGGCAGTTTGGTGTACAACCTGTACACTTCAATCCTTTCACTTCTTTAATCGCTTTGCATTGGACTTTGGGCAGCGCACGCATACAGCCGGGAACCAGAACGGCTTTCATTTCCGATTTCCGGTAAGCGGTGTGAAAAGCCCTGTTCATCAAAACAGCGCCAATCATATTGAGATGATATTCCAATGATGACCGCGTACAAAATAACCTGTCTTCCCGGAAACGGTAATGGTGTTTATTGTGTTGCAGGAATCCGTTAACACGTTGCGTATACACGCCGAGCGTCTCATTCGACTTAATTTCAAACCAATTCGTAAATGCAGCAATTGCCGAAAACAACGTTGCCAAACGATCGGATGCGAGAGTTCCCCAGAATGCCCGCCATCTTACAAATCGTAGCGCATGTTCCCTGAAATCACTGGTTGCTTCGAACCACATGCAAACATGATCAATCTCCGGCAATGTTGGCGGGGATGCAGTTTTGTCGTGTAATTTTCTCGGAAAAAGAAATATTTCAAACAGGACACCTCGCGCAAAATCGATTAGCGGTTTGATCCGTTGGTGTTTTTTGCGCCATTCCCCCAAATTGGCAAGTAGAATAAACGGTGCTCGCTTGACAGAAAGCGCAATCGGCGCATACATCCGCCAAAGTATTCCAAAGCTTAATAATTCAAGTACATATTCCTCAACGGCATGAATCTCTTCGAGATTAAAGCTTTTCAGATATTCAACATACGCTTCAACAAATGGCTTGATGGTTGTGTGGGAATGATTAATTACCTCATCAGCAAATTGTTCGACTGTTTGATAATAACGTTCTGAGTCGATCGCATCGAGTGCTAGTGAATATGTGATTGGTTCCATAGTTTGATACTTGTTTTGTCTGGTTTTTAGTTGAGTTTTGTTACCAATTAACGGTATCGTATACTAAAATTGTGAACAGAAAGTTACTTGTTTTTTTATCAAGTTGAAATCAGGTCCGGTATTTTTATAATCCTTATAAATTACTTGTGGGTTAAACATGACGATTTTATGGAATAAAATAATTTCAATAAAAATCATATTACTTGACTAAAGTCAATGTTCAATTGAAATAGAATGTGTATTTTCTGGTAGTTAAATTAGAATGAATGGAGAATACATATGACAGATAAAAATTCCCGTGACCAGTTTCCATCGGCAATACCAGTCAACCTTGCATCATTAATTGATTATGCACCACAAGCTGTCGTCAGCCGAACCATCGCTAAAAATGCCGCTGGTACGCTTACCATATTTGCGTTCGACAAAGATGAATCCCTGAGTGAGCATACAGCCCCGTTCGATGCATTTGTACAGATTCTCGACGGCGAAGGAGAGCTGACGATTAGCGGCGAAAAAGTCGTTGCAAGACAAAATGAAACCGTACTGATGCCGGCAAATATTCCACATGCCGTGTACGCACGACAGCCTTTCAAGATGTTTTTAATTATGTTGAAAGAGAAGTAATCCAACAAATGGTAAATGATATGATAATTAAAAAACAGGTATGTAGGCTGTAGGCGTTTTGGCTGTAGGAAAAATTAATTTAAGCTTTTTTCCCAAAATGCCTGTCAGTTTACAGCTTAATCACCTAAATAATAAAGGAAATAGCCATGAGCGAACTAATAAATAATTCCGAACAGAGAAAGAAAATCCTGAAACATATGATTCTGCAACTGCATGAAGGCGTTGCCCCGGAAGATGTAAAACGACAATTGGTGCGTCTGTTGAAGCAGATTCCATACAATGATGTTGTGGAAGTGGAGCAGCAACTCATTTCCGAAGGATTGCCTCAGGAAGAAGTTCTCAAATTGTGCGATGTTCATTCAGCAGCGCTCAAAGGAACGTTGGATTTGAGTGATGCGAAAACACCGCCAAAAGGTCATCCGGTTCACACAATGCAAATGGAAAATCGGGCGATTGAAAGGGAAGTGAAAACGTTGAATGAACTGTACGAACAAGCCGAATTACTCGCAGATGATAATACAGCGGTGGAGTTGTTCTACCAGATCCGTTTTCATTTCAATAATTTGATGGATGTGGAAAAACACTACATGCGTAAAGAAAATTTATTGTTCCCATTTCTTGAACAACATGGCGTTACTGGCCCCTCCAGCGTGATGTGGGGTAAGCACGATGAAGCCCGAGAGAAATTAAAGGCGGCTCAGGAAGCATTGGTGGCATCTGAAACAATAGCAAAGGATGAAGCAAGTTCAGTGATCGAACTCGTACTCAAACCGGCTTCAGATGCGGTCGTGGAAATGATTTTTAAGGAAGAAGAAATCCTGTTTCCGATGAGTATGGATAAATTGACAGACGCCGAATGGTACCAGATTGCTACCCAGAGTGATGAGCTTGGCTATTGCCTGTACGATCCAATTGAAAAATGGCAGCCGCATGACGTGGAACCTGTGGAAACAGCAACGACAGAAACAGGACGAATTAAACTCCCCAGCGGCAGCATGACACCGATTGAATTAAATGCAATTCTGAATTCCATTCCGTTCGACATGACCTTTGTGGATGCTGATGACAGGGTACGCTATTTCACACAGGGACGTGAGCGCATTTTTGCTCGCAGCCGCGCCATCATCGGACGGAAGGTCCAGCAGTGTCATCCACCCAAAAGTGTTCATACTGTCGAGAAAATTCTTGACGATTTCAAATCCGGTGCCCAATCAAGCGCCGCGTTCTGGATTAATATGGCCGGAAAATTTATTCATATCGAATATTTTGCTTTACATGACGATCAGGGGAATTACCTCGGCACGCTGGAAGTCAGTCAGGATTTGACGGGGAAGCGTGCGTTGCAGGGTGAGCAACGATTGTTGAGCTATGAATAAAAGTTGAAAGAAATTAATTTCAGGTGATAATATGAAAAATGCAAAGTTGATTACACCGGATACTAAAGTTAGCACCTTGCTCGATGAGTTTCCGGAATTGGAACCGGTGCTGATCGAAATGGCGCCAGAATTCGGTAAATTGAAAAATCCAATTTTGCGGAAGACGGTTGCTAAAGTTGCCACGCTGTCTCAAGTGGCTAAAATTGGTAACATTCCATTGGGTGATATGATTAATACTTTGCGCCGTGCTGCGGGCATTGAAGGTGACGTCGTTGTGAGCGATGAAGATGCTGATCAGGGTGCACAACCTGCATGGTTCAATGCAAACCAAATTGTTGATACACTCGATGCCCGTCCAATGCTTGAAGCCGGCGAGCATCCGCTGGGCATTGTAATGGCGCGGTTGAAAACCTTGCAACCCAATGAAATTTATGAACTGCTCACACCGTTTTTGCCCGCACCGATGATTGATAAAGCCAGGCAGCAAGGTTATCGTGTCTGGTCGACAACGGAAGGCGAGTTGGCGCAAACCTATTTTACTGTAAAAGATTGATTGCCACGCTTTTAAAATTTATGACAATCTGGATAACGTCTGCAGTTTTCACGAATTAATTGAGTGTATAGCAAATTGCAAGAATTCAGCTTTTTTTGTTGCCTGGTGATGAGCTATTCACTCCTCGACTCCGCTCGGAGTGAAGTCATTGCCAGCTTCGTACTGAGCGGAGTCGAAGTATGAAGCGTTGCTCCTATGATTTGCTACACACTCGAACTAATTCAATTGATCACATAAATCAAAATGGAGGTAATCTCATGAACAATCCAAAAGTACGTGCAATCCTGTTGTTCGTACTAGTGCTGGCGTTTGGCGTACTCATTTTTGGTGGTTACATCATTAAAAAAGAGAAGCCACCGATTCCTGATAAAATAATAGATGAATCAGGAACCTTGCTATTTAGTGGCGCTGATATTAAAGCCGGGCAGAATTACTATTTTAGCCGTGGTGGCCAGCACATTGGTACAATATGGGGACATGGATCGTACCTGGCACCAGACTGGTCGGCGGACTATCTGCACCGGATGGGTCTTTTTCTCGCTGCAAAATACAATGGTTTGTCTGCCCAACAGGCCGAAAAATTCAGTCAGGCCGATTTTGACGGACTGGATCCTGTCAAGCAGGCCGAACTTTGAGCGCAGGTAATAAAAGAAATAAAACAGAATCGCTATAATACGGCGACCAATACGCTTGTTTTTACCAAATATCAGGCAGAAGCGCATCGCTCGTTGATAATGCATTACACGGATATTTTCTCAAAAGGGAATGAGCGGATGGCCTTGCAATCGGGCATCGTTAAAACTGCGGAGCAGGGTCGTTTAGTTAGTAGTTTCTTTGCCTGGCTTGCCTGGTCAGCCGGAACAGACCGGCCGGATAAAGATTATACCTATACCACAAACTGGCCGTACGATCCGCTTGTTGGCAATCAACCAGTACCAGATGCATTAATCTGGTCAATTGTCAGCGTAATTTTGTTGATACTGGTAATCGGTATGGTTCTGTTTGTTTATGTACGTTACATCCGCGAAAGTGATTACGATGCCAATTTATTGACCGATTTCAAAGAGCCAAGTCCGACGTCAAGTCAAAAAGCAACGTTGCCATATTTTATAACAGCGATTCTTTTGTTCATCGCCCAAATTGGAATGGGAGCAATTGTCGGGCATTACACTGTTGAAGGCGCTGGCTTTTATGGTATTCCCATCGCGAAATTCTTGCCCTATGCCATTGCTCGTACCTGGCATTTGCAACTTGCGATTTTCTGGATTGCGACATGTTTTCTTGCTGCAGGTTTATTCATCGGACCATTTGTCGGGAAGGAGCCAAAAAAACAGGGATTATTGACATGGATACTTTTCGGTGCGGTGGCAATAGTATTGGGCGGCACGTTAACAGGAACCTGGCTTTCAGTCACGGGGAAAATGACGTCGAATAATTTCTTATTTGGTCATCAAGGGTATGAATACATCGAATTGGGCCGGGTCTGGCAACTACTGTTAATCGCCGGAATGTTAATTTGGTTGGTGCTTGTTGTCCGCGCCATCAAACCAGCATTAAGTCGTGAAAAAGATTTTGGTGGTATTACTCATATGCTGCTGTTTAGTGCAATCGCAATTCCGCTATTCTATATGGCCGGATTGATGTATGGCCAGGGAACGCACCTTTCCGAGGCTGAATACTGGCGTTGGTGGGTTGTACATTTGTGGGTCGAAGGCTTCTTCGAAGTGTTTGCTACGGTTTTTATGGCGTTCATTTTATCCTACATCGGCGCAGTTAGCAGAGATATGTCACTCAAAATTATCTATTTTAGTATTTTTCTTTATCTGGGGAGTGGCGTTATCGGCACCTTCCATCATTTGTATTGGGCTGGCTCACCGTCTCCAATAATAGCGCTTGGGGCTGTATTTTCAGCACTGGAGGTTGTTCCGTTAACATTGCTTGCTTTTGAAAGTGTCCACAATTTAAAAGTACTGCAACAAGGTGGAGATACATATGCATACAAATGGCCAATCTACTTTTTTGTTTCGGTCGCGTTTTGGAATTTGGTTGGCGCCGGCGTGTTTGGTTTTCTGATTAATCCACCCATTGTGCTTTATTACATCCAGGGGATCAACACAACACCGATTCATGGACATACCGCACTGTTTGGCGTGTATGGTTTATTGTCGATCGCCTTATTGTTGTTTTCTGTTCGCCATATCGTTACACGCGCCTCCTGGTCGGACCGGTTACTTAAATGGAGCTTTTGGGGATTGAATATAGGTCTGGTTTCTATGACGATTTTTAGTCTGATTCCGTCAGGTTTTTATCAGTTTTATTATGCGGTAAAATATGGGCTCTGGTATGCACGCAGTCCGGAAATAACCACGAGCAAAGCGATTCAAATTTTCTCCTGGATGCGTGTGTTACCGGATTTGGTATTTGCATCCGGTGCAATTTTATTGTTTATATTTTTAGTCAGAGCTGTCTGGCTGTCCTTTTTCATAAAAAAAGTAGCTTCAGAAATTGATTGATATCGTCAATGTCGTTATTTAAATTATTGGGTGATAAGCGATTCCATCGCTTTTTTGCGATGGAATCACGTTTATTAATTATTTGAAACGCGGTTATACCGCACGTACGTCATATCCAGCCCATTAGCTAATGGGCTTGCATACATTATCATTGGAGAAAACAAATGAATGTAGTTCGGTTGATTCCGGTAATCTTCTCATTTTTACTTTTGGCAGCTCATTATTCTCGCGCTCAGTGGGATTGGGCCGCTGTTCTTTGCCTGGTGATTCCGTTTGTTCTGTTTGTGAAAAAACGTTGGGTACCGCGGTTAATGCAAGTGTTACTGGTGTTGGGTGCGTTGGAATGGATCGGTACAACACATCGGTTAGTCTTAATTCGTCAGGCAGAAGGTATGCCCTGGACACGATTGGCAATTATTTTAATTAGTGTGGCGCTTTTTACAGGGCTTTCCACATTGGTATTCAGAAACAAAGCACTGCGAGCGCGTTATGGCATCACGAAAATATCTTGATGCGCCGACGATTACAACGTTTCTGCTAACCATGACGCTGTTAACGTTTCTCCAACTTAAGCTCCCGAATCCAATGCTATTATTGGAACGTTATGTCCCACGCGGCGGCTGGCTGGAAATTTTCGCACTCGCGCTTTATGCAAGCTGGATTTTTAAAAAAAGCCGTGATCCGTTTCAATCCCCGAAATGGCGGCTGCGCATCTGGCTTGGTTTCTCGATCGTATTTTTCGGACAACTCCTGCTGGGGCTCGCCGGCATGGATCGGATGCTTATGACCGGGCAACTCCATTTGCCTGTTCCGGCGATGATTGTTGTCGGACCGATTTTTCGCGGCGAACGGTTTTTCATGCCGATTCTGTTTTTATCAACGGTTCTACTTGTAGGTCCCGCATGGTGCAGTTATTTATGCTATGTTGGCGCCTGGGATGGATTTGCAGCCTCACAGCGGAATCGACCAATGAAAATGCCACGCTGGCGTCGAACCGTTCAGATAATCATTTTATTTGCCGTTATTGTCGTAACGATGTTGTTGCGTATGGTTGGCGTCTCCGGCATAATTGCTATTTGGATGGCTGCCGCCTTTGGTATCGGTGGAGTTGGCCTGATGGTTTCTGTTTCACGTAAACGAGGCGTGATGACACACTGCACAAGCTATTGCCCGATGGGGGCGCTGGCTACCTGGCTTGGTAAATTGAATCCGTTTCGGATTCGCATCACCAGTTCCTGTACGGAATGCGGCCGTTGCAGTCTGGCCTGCCGGTACGATGCACTAAAAATGGCAGATATTAAACGACGCCAACCAGGATCATCATGCACGCTATGCGGCGATTGCCTCGGATCTTGTCGTGATCAATCACTGGAATACCGGTTTTTAAAGATGAATCCGGATAAGGCTCGAACGCTGTTTTTAGTGATAGTTATTGTGTTGCATACGGTCTTTTTGGGAGTCGCAAGGATTTAAGTACGGATGGTATTCGGAGTCTATCCGAAAATTTTCGGCAATGAGATGGTTGAATCACCACAGTTTTCAGATAGGCTCTTAATCCACAATCTTAACCGCAACATAGACGATTATTTTCCCCGTTTTGTCATGCTGCCGTAATTTCCCTCATTTATATTACAAATCAATGTCATTAAGTTAAGCTGATATTTCTTGATCTTATACTAAGTCCAAAGTGGTTTTCAGATTTTCATTTTCAAACCTTCCCTTACCTTCGACCTTCCTTCAAAAAGAAGGGAATGAAGTTCAAATCTGAAAACCACTTTATTTCAAGTATAAATTCCTAACCTGGATAAACCAGAATTAAAAAAATTAGACAGGATAACAGGATGAACAGGATTTCTTAGAGGCAGAGATTATACAAATCC
>JAFGDW010000038.1 GCA_016931935.1 Candidatus Zhuqueibacterota bacterium
CTTATATGTTTATCCTACTTAAATATAAGAAATTATATTGGAAAATCCTCACTCTTTTTTCAAAATTTATGAATAATTCAGGATAGAAACATCATGAGGAACGCAGACTAAGTTATATAATACTTGTTTCTAATGAACACAATAAAAGGTTACACATTTTTTTTTAGTTTGTCAAGAAAATATTTTCTACGGAAAAAGGGAAAATGTTGACAAGATATGTTAAAATCGTTATATTCAAAATAAATTAAACGGAACAGAATTGTTGGAAGAATACTCAGATCATTAAAATGAAGATTTTATAACTGTTTATACCGATGCTGTTTTAAGCCGGCAAAAATATCAGTCTGACGTGATTTGAATAGAAAATAACATCGCCTAATTTGCAGGAGAAAAACCAATGCATACCAACCTTGTATTAACGTTAAACGGTCACGACCGTGTGGGGATCGTCGATCATGTCACCAAACTGGTGCTGGAATACGATGGCAACGTGGAAGCCAGCCGGATGGCCCGGCTCGGCGGCGAATTTGCCATGCTGATGCTGATTTCCGTTCCATCTGAAAAATATGAAACATTGAATGCCGGATTAAAGAGTCTGGAAAAAGAAAATTTTACGGTTGCTACGTTTCAGACCGGTAACACCGATACGCTGAACTATACCGGCTGGCTTCCCTATCAAATGGAGGTGAATGGCGCCGATCATGAGGGCATTATCCACCACATCACGCACTATCTGGCGCAGCGTGGCATCAACATCGAAACGATGGATACCAGCATGATGAAAGCGCCGATGAGCGGCACGCCGCTATTCCGGATGACGGCCGTAATCGTTGTTCCCCCACAACTGTATGTGAAAGACTGGCAGGAAGATTTGATCAACGTTGGTGATGAGATGAATGTTGATATTGAAGTGTCGGCATATACGGGCTAATAGCCCAGCGCAGCGGAGCTGCAGTTTTAAATTTTGAGTGCTGAATGTTGAGTGAAGTTTTTTAGCTCAAAATTCAAACTTCAAAACTTAACATGAGTAGCATATTCGGTTTGGTAATTCTTGGTATCAAATATTCTGCATAAAAAATGCAAGCTTTCAGTAGTAATACTATATTAAACCAGCAGAATTTTAAACATTGAACTCCACCCAAATTTTAAAGCGGTCGTGAATATCAATGTAACTTTCCCGATCGCTTTTATTATTTCACTCCAATTCAAACTCTACCTGCATATTTCCCAACCCAAAATTCAACATTTTTTAACAACTTAAAAATCGCTCAAGCCCCGATGTTTTAGACCGATAGTCAATTAGGATCGTTCAGTAAAACATCGTTTTCCCACATTTTACTAATGTCGATTCCTGGTTCACTAAATTCAACTTATTTCGTTCATTTGATATATTTCCCTTCAAACTCATCTACGCGCTCAAAGGAGGTTGTATGCAATCCGAACCTATTGCAATCGTTGGTATTGGCTGTCGTTTTCCCGGTGCAAATTCACCACTTGAATTTTGGAATAATTTAATTGCCGGGCGTGATTTAATCACATCGATTCCCGCTGAACGTAAACTACTAAAACGATTTGCAATCAATCCACCGTCAGAGCGCGATCGAATTCCTGATTTTGGTGGGTATATTGATGGAATTAATTTATTCGATGCCACCCATTTCAAATTTTCCCCACGCGAAGCCAGTTCGACCGATCCGCAGCATCGTCTAATGTTGCATGTCACATGGGAAGCGCTGGAAGACGCCGCCATTAATGTCGACTCCCTGCGCGGCGCTCATGTGCCCATTTATTTTGGAATTCTTGGCAGTGACAACCATTCGCTGGTGTATTCCGATCCTGAGCAGTTTGATTTATACACCCTCGTCAACAATTCATTTGCCGCATTGGCCGGACGTGTCGCCCATTTCTTTGACTGGTCAGGCCCGGCGGTAGGCCTGGATACCGCGTGTTCATCGTCGCCGGTATCGTTTCATTTGGCGTGCCGATCAATTTGGGAAGGCAAGGCAGAAACAGCGGTCGCCGGCGGAACCAATCTAATACTAACACCTCAATTTACAATGGCATTTACCCGCGCCGGTATGCTCGCGCCGGATGGCCGCTGCAAGGCGTTCGATGCTCGTGGCAATGGATTTGTGCGCAGCGAGGGCGTTGCTGCCATCATTCTGAAATCACTGTCCGCTGCCCGGCGCGATGGCAATCCGATTTATGCGGTGGTACGCGCCACCCATCTCAATCATGATGGCGGAACCGGGCAATATAAAACGCCAAACCGCAGCCGGCAGGCGGCCATGTTACGGGAAATTTACGCGCAAAACGACATGTCGCCATTGGACACCCAATATATTGAGGCGCACGGCACCGGCACCAAAGCCGGCGATCCTGTGGAAATGAGCGCGATCTCCGATATTATGGGCGCGGGCAGGGACAAACAACATCCGTTACTGGTCGGATCGGTGAAGACCAATATCGGGCATTGCGAAGCTGCTTCGGGCATGGCCAGCATCATGAAAACAGCGTTGGCGCTCAAACACCGCAAAATTCCCGGCAATTTGCATTTTCAGGAACCCAATCCGTTAATCGACTGGGATGCCATTCCCGTAAAAATTCCAACAAGCACAATGGATTGGCCTGATACACATGGCAAACCCGCTCGTGCTGGTGTTTCAGCGTTCGGCTTGACTGGTGTCAATGCACATATCATTCTTGAATCGATTGACGCGCCAGCTACAGAATCGTCTACAGAAGCCGGTCCGATGATTTGGGTTATTTCCAGCAGCTCCCAGGATTTGATCTCCAAAGCAGCCAACCGACTCGATCAATTCATTGAAAACAACCAGACGTCAGTGATGGATGTCGGTCGGACGCTACTGACAGGTCGCAACTTGCTCCCGGCTCGCGCTGCGGTGTGGGGAAATAATATCGATGAGTTACGCACAGAGCTTTCAGCGCTTGGTCGCGGTGAACCGACGCCAGGCAGTGTTACAAATACGGTAGAAGGGACTCGTGCACCGGCTGTTTGCTTCATATTCCCCGGTCAGGGTGGTCAGTGGCCCGGCATGGCCAATCAATTGTACGACACCACGCCGGCATTTCGCGAGGCCATGGAGCAAGTCGCGGCGGCCATTCAGCAAGAAGCCGGATATAATCCGATTAATGAAATGCGACGACCGGAAAATGACAATCAACTGCATCGTTTGAGTATCGTGCAACCAACCATTTTCGCGGTTCAGGTTGCACTGGCACAATTGTGGGGTTCACTTGGATTGCGGCCTCAAGCAGTAATTGGGCATAGTATGGGAGAAGTCGCCGCTGCTTATATTTCAGGCATTCTTACGCTCGAACATGCTGTTCAGGTAATTTGCCGGCGTAGCCGTTTGATGGAAGGATTAGGTAAAGGCGGCGGTATGCTGGTGGTGGGACTTCCCAACGATCAAGCACGTGAGATCGCGAATAAGCACGCTGAACATATCGCACTTGGCGTATGTAACAGCCCGAGCTCATCGGTTCTCTCAGGCCGAGCCGATGTGTTACAGAAGATTGCTGTGGAATTGGAAAGCAAAAACATCTTCTGTCGTCCCGTTAAGGTGGATATCGCGTCGCACAGCCCACAAGTTACGCCACTAAAAGATGCGATGTTCGATGAATTGCACGAAGTAGCAGGACAAAAAATTGGTATCCCATTCTTCTCCACCGTTCGACCGCGCTTTGGCCGCCGGCCGGATGACATCGCAGGTTTTGGAGCCGAATATTGGTGGGAAAACTTGCGCAACACGGTTCTATTCTCTGATGCGGTGGAAGCAGCAATCGAGCAGGGAATTTCCGTGTTTGTGGAAGTCAATCCTCATCCAATTTTGTGCCAGGCGGTGCAGCAGTCAGCGAAAGCCACCGCAACCTTGTGCGCCCTGCCGACGATGCGACGGAATGAGGATGAACGGCTCGTACTTTGGCGCACCATCGCTGATTTGTTAACACGTGGCGTGAAATTAAATCTGAAAGAACTTACCGGAACCGGACAATTGCTCAGGTTACCGACAACACCGCTGCGCGAAGATCAATACCCGATCGATTTCGATCATTATCAGCAGAAGAAACGTGCTCCCGTGAATAATGATTTGCATCCGTTTGTGGAAAGCGAGTTCCAGCCGGCTGAGAAAACGTCCGATCGACGCTGGACAGTTGCGCTTAATCCATCCGAGCAACCATTATGGGAAGGCCATGTTGTGCAGGGTGAGATGGTATTCCCGGGCGCCGGCTATATCGATCTAACTTTCGCACTGGGTCGGCGGATTTTTGGCGCCATCCCGGTCGAAGCGCTTAATTTCAAATTTGAGAAAGCCTTGTTCTTACCAGCGGATGAACGTGTTGAACTTCAGATTGTTTGTCATCAATCAAAAAAAGATATCTACGAGATTACCTTTTATAACACAGCAAACGGAGTGCGTCATGCATCTGGCCAATTGAAAAAGTGCGACGATCCGCATGCACCCGCTAACGCTGATACCCGTTCATTTCAGTCTCCAAACTGGAGCGTGGCGTTTGATAACGGCGACACGTTCTATGCATGGTTGGCTTCGCTTGGGCTGTACTATCAGGATGCCTTCAAAAAATTAAATGCCGTTTACTACGGCGACGATAAAGGTCTGGCGGCAGTCTCCCCATCGGATAACAGTATTCGGGGATTTGCTGCTAATCCGGCGATTCTCGACAATTGCTTTCAGGCAGGCTTCTCCACGATGTTATCCATGCGCAATGGCGATCCCTCACTCTATTTGCCGACCAGCATTCGTCAGATTAAACTGTACGATACCAACGGTCTGGCGAATGCCTGTTGGGTACAGGCCAAGCGGAAAGAGCAGAGCACATCGGGTTTCGATGTGTCGCTAACTGTTTATGGCAATGATGGCCGCGTTTTAGCTCAGGTCGATGGCTTAACCGCTACACAACTTGCCAGCAAACAAATGGTGGAATCAACCGAGGGCACTTTGTGGGTTCAGAACTGGGATGCTTGTCCGCTTAAAACCGCACCGCACCCGGACCTGTTACAAAACCGCCGCTGGTTAGTACGCAGTGATGGCGATATTGGCGAAAAGGTCGCTGACCTGCTTGAACAGCAGGAATGCGAAGTCTGGCGCGTATATCGGTCGCTGCGTTTCAATGACAATTTCCATAAAATCGATAATCGCCGATTCCGTATCCGCATATCTAACAATGATGATCTTCACCAATTATTCGAACACATTGAGGCAGAAGGCGGCGTTGATGCGTTGCTTGATTTCTGGTCATTGCCGGAAACGCCTGTCGATGAATGCCACTCCGATACGATGGCCGTCGCAGTGGAGCGTAATACATTCCCGGTGGTGTTACTCGTCCAGGAATTGGCAAAACGGGGAATGTCCCCACGACTCTGGTTGTTCACACGGAACGCCTGGGACATTGATAACAGTTCGATCGCTCCCGGCGCTGCCCGCCATGCGTTATGGGGACTCGGACGTGTAATTCGGCTTGAGCATCCGGAATTTCGTTGTTCATTGATTGATATTGCGAAAGGTGATCTGCACGAAAAAGCTATTTTTGCAGAATTAATTGCCAACGACAAGGAACAAGAAATTCGACTTATTGGAGATGAACGACTGATTGGCAGATTGGCGCTGGCGCCCGACGACGTTAAAGCCGAAACCAAAGTGACGGATGAAAACGATGGCAAACGTCCGTACCGGATTGAATGGACTCCCGAGAATCAATTATGCGTCATCCCGGCAAGTCAGCCCAAACAACAGGCGCATGAGTCAATTGTATCGGTGCGAAATAGCGTGCTACGCATCCCGGATGCGGAAAATTCCAATCGCTTGCCCGTGAATGCTATGGGCGCAACACTGTTTGGCGGAACGGTGGAATCCGATTCATCAAATCAGGTGCGGGCAGGTGATCAGGTCGTTTGGTTTGGTGCGAAACGATCGTTGACATCTACTGCTGTACTGCGATCCGATGAATTGTGGGTTTTGCCCCCCAACCTCTATTTACCGGATGCGATTGCCAGCGCCGGGCCATATCTGGCTGCGTTCTATAGTTTAATTGATGTGGCCAAACTTCAGCACGGCGATCGGGTACTGATTGTCGCTCCTAATCCATTGGCGATTGCGGCAGCCCACGTGGTTCGCTGGATGCGCGCCGAGACAATTGTAGTGATTCCCGGTGGTGATAACGGCGATTTTCGCAATGCGGGATTTCTCGATGTGCTTGATCTGGATGCGAAAATCATTAAAACACAGATCCGCAATCATTTCGCACAGCGACAGGCGGACATCCTGCTACTGGCGCTGCCGGAGCCGGAGCAATTTATACCAGCGGAATACGTGAGTGATGACGGCCATTGTATCTGGATGCCATTCAGCGCTAATGCCCGGCCACCACGCATTCATGGAAATCAAACGTTATCGTCGCTGGATATTGGTCGGTCTTTTACCTATCAGCCACAGCGAATCCGGGAATCGTGGCAACGCGTATCCGCATTACTGAATTCAGGCACACTGCCCTGCGTGACGCTGCCACAATCGCGTTTGAGTGAAGTAATTGCGCATCCCGACGATTTCCAATCCGGCGCAGAAGTAGTAGTAACGTTCGACGATGTCCCACTTTCCGAGACATCCCGAACACTTATCCGATCGGATGTGAGCTACCTGATTGTTGGTGGTATGGGTGGACTTGGCTTAACAATCTGTAAAGAGTTGGTGGAAGCTGGTGCGCGAACAGTTGTGTTAGTCGGTCGCCGGGCGCCATCACAAACTGCAATGTCAGCGATTGAAAAGATGACAGCCGCGGGCGCAATTATTGTGACATTGCAGGGAGATATGTCGTACGAGGCCGATGTCAGGCGCGTACTGGATTATATTGTTGATCAGTTACCGCCACTAGCCGGTGTGGTTAACAGCGCCGGTTTACTGGTCGATGCGACACTGTTAAAACAAGATCGCCAGCGCTTTATTCAGGCATTTCCGCCGAAAGTGCAGTGTGCCTGGAATCTCCACCGCCTGACACGTGATTTGCATCTCGATTTCTTCGTGATGTTCTCGTCTGCTGCCGGATTATTAGGCTCACCGGGACAGGCAAATTATGCAAGCGCCAACACCTTTCTCGATGGTCTGATTCAGGCGCGACGTGCCCAGGGATTACCCGGACAGGCTATCCAGTGGGGCGCCTGGGCAGAAGTTGGTTTGGCTGCTCGTCCTGATCGCAATGACCGGCTTGCCTGGCGTGGTCTGGAAAGTTTCCCACCGGAAGCCGGAGCGAAACTGTTTTCAAGTATTTTGGAACGACCAGAAGCAATTATCGCGGCGATGATCTTTCGTCCCGACCGCTGGCGGGGTGCGAACCCCGGTGCAGATAGCGATATGCGATTTGCCAATCTGGACAAACCGGTACCGAGCAATGCACTACCGTTAGCAACAGCGCCCATGCCATCGACCGCGCCGGATATCGCAGCACCAACCGGACAATTTGATGGAAACGCTATATTAAATAAACTCCGCAGCGAAGTCGCGCGAATTGCCCGCGTCCCGGAATCGCGATTGGATAATAACGCATCGATCACACAACTGGGATTTGATTCCTTAATGATGGTGGAATTACGCGCCAGTATCGAACAGGCATTCAATGCAAACGTTCCGATTGCGGTGCTTATTAAAGGGCCGAACTTGCAGGAATTGAGTGATCGGATTTCTTCGCAAACCTGTGCTCCCGTATCTGCTGCATCTCCGGCTCAGGCGACAACGCCCAATCAGACACCCGTTCCTGAGCCACCACGCAGTCAGGACGACATATTACATCGACTACGACAGGAGGTTTCTCGAATTGCCCGCGTCCCGGAATCGCGCATGGATAATAGCTCATCTATCACCCAGCTTGGATTTGATTCCTTAATGATGGTGGAATTGCGGGCGAGCATTGAGCAATCGTTTGACGTGCAAATACCAATCGCTGCGCTTATCAAAGGTCCGAACCTGAAAGATTTGTCAGAAATGATCAAGGAGAAAAAACAACCAGCGGCTGCTGCCAATGTTTCATCCCTGATTGAGGCTGATATGAAGTTAGCAGCAGACATAAAGGTTTCACGACCGCGATCGTTGCCGATACAGATGAAACATGTGCTGCTTACCGGCGCTACTGGCTTCCTCGGCAGGCATTTAGTGGAAGCCATACTGCGATCTGATATACAAAAAATTAGCTGTGTTGTACGCTGCGGATCATCTGAAAAAGGCCTGGCCCGCTTGAAACAGATCGTAAACGACCGTGATGGTTTGCTGGAATCCAAAGTAGACGTCATTCCCGGTGACCTGTCCAAACCCAATTGGGGAATGGATACGCCATTGAACAAATTGCTTACTTCGGTCGATGCGGTTATTCATAATGGCGCTGCTGTCAATTTCATTCAGCCGTACGAGACGTTACGTGACACCAACGTACAAAGCCTGCTGGAGTTATTACGTAATAGCGTCGAAAATCCGCCAATGATCCACATGATTTCAACCTGGGCGGTTTTCTCAAGTCCGGCTTATTCCAGCAAAGCCATTAGTGAAACCGATTGGTCGGCTGTCTTGCCCGAATCAGGTTATCGTCAATCCAAATACATTGCCGAACAGTTGATTAAGCAGGCAATCGAACGTGGCTTCCCGATTCAATTGCATCGGCCAGCGTTAATCGGGCCGCATAGTCAGACCGGCGAACGCAATCAAACGGAATTTTTCGGCGCGATGGTCGCAGCCGCGCTTGAGACTGGCACTGCCCCGGATATTGAACTGATGGTGCCGATTGCTGCTGTTGATACCATTACTCGCGGCATTGTGTTGTCCGTTATGCAAGGCACGCCACAATCGCACACATTGCACTGGTGTCACCATAAACCGATGGCCTGGCGGGAATTCATTGCATGGCTTGCAAAAGCTCACGACGTCCGAATGCTTCCTTACAATGAATGGCGCGACCACATGAAACAGCAGCCTGATTCGGCGTTTGCACCATTTACACCATTGTTACCAACAGACTTGTCAACGGGTGATTTTGGGTATCTTCGGGCAGCATTAAAAGAGAATCAACCCAATCCGTTCATTGTGCAACAGACAGTCACCATGTTTCCTGAATTGAGACTCGATGATGATTTCTCTTTTGCTTCGTTGGAAGCGTTTATAAGGAAATTTCAGGAATAGTGATATTTAGCCACAAAGGCACGAAAAATACAAAGTTTGTATGTAAGGCAGATTAATAAAGTTTGCCGATTGATCAATTTCAATTTATGTTAAACGATCTGCCACTATTACTAAAAAGAAACCGCCGCAAGCGACCTGAGCTTGCGACGGTTCCAGGGGATTAATGTAACACCTGAATTTCTAAGTTTAATTTATCTAATTAACGTGATCGTGTTGTATTCAAGTACCAATGAAATAAAAGTATCGTCATCTGGTAAGTGAAAGCTGATTGTGTAATAATCATCTTAACTACCAACATAAACAAGTGAAGTTTAAAGTTTCGTTTTAGAAATTTAAGTAACACACGAAAATATATTAATGAGTGCGTTGATTTAGTCTATGCCGTCATGTTAAGACACAAAATATAATGCATAATCCACTTATAACAACTATATACTGATATAGAAAATTTAAAAACGCATTAAATCAACACAATCATTAATGGCGAACAAATTCAGCCTGGAAGAATAAAACCTCCGTACTTTCTGCACCGGTAATTGGTCCATTTATAACGAACTGTGGATATTGATTAGCAATTGTTACGTAATGATGTAGCTCGATTGTGTGATTTCCCTCAGTAAGATAGAACAATCCAGCGTCACGATATGCCGTATGTGGTGTGCCCGGATCGTCTGGCATCACTTTGTACTTATCAGCGTTGGGATCTCCCGGTCCCTGATTATCGATTGTAATGAAACAACTCTCATTTTTCTGATCATCACCGCTGTTGTAAAAAATTGATGCTGTCATTCGGTAATAGCCTGCGTTTTCGATTGTCAGCGTACCTGCATTATCGTCAACCTGTCCGTAAATATGGTGATACGCACACACCATCGCTCCCGACGGTACAATGATCGGCACAATCGCTTCAGTAACGGGTAGCTCTGTGACAATAAGTGTGTCGGCAACGGTTACCTGACCGGCATCATTATAAGCCGTTGCTGTGATGATTTTCTGCCCAGACGATTGAAAAACTACTTCTGATTTTCCGCTGAGTCCGGAATTTGTAACGAAATCCACACCCACATCATTAGCGTTTACGGAATGCCATTCAATCTGAACAGCCTTGCCAACCTGAATGCTATCCTGTACACTCAAACTAATCACGGGTAGCTCTGGCTGTTCCGGCGCCAGGACAGTAACGGTTACATATTTGGTCGTTTTCGCATTATTCGCACCGTACGCCACAGCAGTTATTGTTTTCACACCGGGATTCGCAAATTCTATCGATTCACTGCCACTCGGCCCGCGTGTACCAACACCCTGATCGATTACCACTTTGTTACCATTGGATTCCCAGTGAATTACCACCGGTTCACCAAAAGCGACCTGATCAGCTTCTGCAGTCAACGTCAATGTAGGCGCGCCCATTTCAATAACAACCACCGTATCCGACGCCTGAACACTGACATTGGAATTGTATGCGGTCGCCATCAAAACATAGGTGCCAGGATTCGCGAATGATGTTTTCCACTGTCCGGTTAAGCCAGCATTCGGGACGAAATCAACATTTACAATGGTAGCATTTTCAGCTCCCCAGGTAATCGTTACCTCCTGATTCACATATGCCGTATCAGGATTCACTGTCAACCACACCGTAGGGTCTGTTGCCGAAGGTTTGTTGACATAAACTGTGTCCATTGCCATCACCTGACCGCCATCGCCGTATGCATAGGCTTTGATAATGAACTCACCAGCAGATCCGAACGATGTTTGCCATTGGCCTTCCAAACCCGGATTAGGAACGAAATCGACATGTACTTCATTAGCATTATTAGACGACCATTCAATAATAACGGGCTGATTGATTAAGACATTATTGGGTGAAACATTTAGCGTAATACTCGGCATCAGAACATCGTGCGATACCACTTGGACTGTATCCACAGCATGTGCTTGACCGCCCGGACCATATGCCATTGCGTTCACAATATATTCACCAGGTTCTGCAAATATATGTTGCCACTGGCCACGTAATCCGGCATCGGGTACAAAATCAACATCAACGGACGTTGCATTAGCCGTTGCCCACTCGATTGTAACTGGTTCGTTTGCATAAACTGTTTGTGGTGTTAGCGCCAATTGTATCGTTGGAGCGTTTGTTGGCGCCGGTTGTATCATTATAGTATCGGATATTGAGACGGTACTTTCGGAATTATAGGCAAACGCCCGAATGATGTGCTCGCCTATGGTTTTGAAAACAACTTCACGTTTTCCGTTTAAACCGGGACTTTCAATATAATCTATGTCTACACGTTCCGTATTGCTCGATTCCCAGGCAATAATCACCGGTTGACCAACCATTCCGGTATCGGGAGCTACCATCACGATTTGTGGTTGCGCCTGATTTTCGATTTTTTGCAAAATAACATTTTCGACTGTTATGCTGTCGGCATAAACGGTGATTGCTTTATAAATCAAGCCATATCCTGATTTCTGACAATTGATGAAATAACTACCGGCCTCCAACACTACTGCCAATTCTTTGGAGACATCTTCATCCACAATTTCGTTATGGCTGTTTTTAACTGTTATTAATGTGGAGTCTTCGTTAACTGTCAAGACCAGTTGCCCGGTGTTCAACGGTAGTTTGCGCAGTGTGACTTCACGTGTAACTGGCAAATTGTTTTGCAACGCAATACTTTCATTATAAATACTAAACCCATTTTTTTGGATACGGAGGGCGTGGGTACCATAGGCAATTGAGTCAATGACCATTGGGGTTTCACCCACAGCTTGACCATCCAAAAATACTTCTGCGCCACCAACACCAACCCCCTGCGGATCCACAGTCATGATGTTCAGCGTTGCTAATTCAGCACCTGTTACTATTTCGGAATCTGTTGGGACAGGCGCCTTGCTACACCCGTACACCAATATCATCAAAATAAATCCAAGTCGCAGTGTTGTTCTCATATGATTACACCTTCTCTCTGATGCGTTATAGTTCGAAATTAAATCCGGTTGCGACGATGATACTGTACCCCCACGTTCCTGTATCTGTCATAGTTGATAATTTAGCAATATTTGAACCAACATATACATTCATCCATTTCCATTGCATTGTCGGACCGGCGGTCAGACCCATTACCTTCATCGTCCACTGGTCCGAATTTGTCAGAAATTCCCAACCGGAAAATCCACCCACTTTAAAATGCACAAACGATCGCGGCATAATATGGAATGTACTCATCAGGAATGCGTCGCCACGATTGCCGCCAACAGCTTTTTGACTCCAGGGCGTAAAGCCACCCTGAAACTCCAATGACCAGGTATAATGCTTTAATGCGATTCCCAAAAATGGCACAGCTAAATCATAAGGCGCACCCTGACTCCACAGGAACATTCCGCTGTTCACTTCCCAATCGAAAAAGTTTTGCGATACTTCAGTATAGGCGGTCATTGTTCCATGCAATGAAGTGTCTTCGATAGCGTTCATGTATTTTTGCCGATTATTCAAGGCAAGTAATGCCAACGTCAAAGAATCGGTCATATTTTCCAGCATTTCAATACGATCATTCATTTCAAAAATACTGGGCTCTTTCGGTCCCCAGATAACCTTCACGCCGCGCATATTTTCATCGGTAGTGCCAATATTGCCTCGACCATAGCGTTCGCGTAAGGCGCTGGCGCGCTCCCACTTTTTTGCGGAATCAAAGGCTTTCGATACCTGATTGACTTTATTGGATTGTTTCCATTGGAGTTTGTCCGCAGCGCCCAAAAATGTGACATCGATATCAGTACGTTTCATTAATGAATCCAAAAACGCAAGTACACCTTGATCGATTGTATCATCGGTTAACTCTGCACTTCCCGGATTGAAGGAGGTCAACCAGATGTAATTATACTCCTGCCCCCATGCCCACGAAAAAAGACATGTCATCAACACGATTCCCAGCAGCATCCCGCGACCGAGAGTTTTTACGTTCATTTTTTGTTTCATGGTGTTCATCCCGCGCATCAACATTTCATAAATTAAATGAGTTTTAAGAATATTTATTATTCTTTCCGCAGAAGAGTCAAGCAATCTATGTGCCAAAATCAGTAATTTTCAATTAACCGCTTATTTTACAAATCATTCCGCCTTAACATTCTTGTTATATCCAATTTTATAATGACTCATTTTATGAATAGACGTGATACACTGTACTATTTCGAGATGTGTCCTGATTGAGACAGTTTTAAAATTTTCGTACTAAAAAATAATTAGTTATCGTGTATTGAATTCCGTACAGGTGGTATTTCTCAGATTGAAATTAATACAGGTTGAGATGGGAAATTGGATTGTTTTGGACTTAAAATGTAGCGACACAGCAAAGAGAGTCCACAGAATTGGAACTCTCGCAGAAGAAAAAGGTGGTTTGCTTTCAATGAAAATTTAAATCGAAAGCAATGATAGATATTTTTCGTGGGGATTTTAAATAGTGTCTGTCCGATAAGTCATTATTTACTTGAATTGTTAAAGTTACGTTCTCTGAAATTCCCCGAAGATTTGTAATATTTTTGTTGCGTTCATTGCTTCAAAAGCTTAATATTATATTGAATATATTAACAATAAGCTTGTAGAAACAGCAAGTCAACAACGCCAATATTACAAAATCATTGAGGTAAAATTAGATGAGAAAAGTTATTGCTCCCCAAAAATCAAGACGCCTGTTTTGGTTTCTGCGACAAAATCCAACTCACTTCCCCATCAATAACTCTGCCTGCGCTGATTGTGTTTTAAAACTGGACTAATTTTTTTCCAACATACATTATTCGTGTATATTAAGAATTTAGTTATGTGAAAATCATCAAAGCAGCGCTTACCGCACACCTGTTGATGCCTTCACTGTCTTATTGTTCAACATATTAATTAATTTATTGCTTAATTCATTTATCTTAAACGGTTTTGTAATAACATCCCTGAAGCCGTATTGTTCAAAATTAGCCATAATAGGGTCTGTTGAATATCCACTTGATACAATCGCCTTTATATATCGGGATCAATGATTTTTAAATTCAGAGCACCTGACCTGCTATAATATAGACCAATGCTCTTGATACTATATATGCTAGTCTAATTATAATAAATTAAATACGTAATGGCATTGCGATAAAAATCTATTGCTTGGATTTAAGGTTTTGGTTTCGTAAATTGAAAATGACCGATTTTCAAAACGACTATTTCAAAAGCGGAGC
>JAFGDW010000039.1 GCA_016931935.1 Candidatus Zhuqueibacterota bacterium
GCTCCGCTTTTGAAATAGTCGTTTTGAAAATCGGTCATTTTCAATTTACGAAACCAAAACCTTAAATCCAAGCAATAGATTTTTATCACAATGCCATTACGTATTTAATTTATTCTGTAGTAGAGTTATTCTCTTACAGATTCATCAAAGAAGAAAAAATTTAATTTACATCTGAAGATTAGTTCCCTGCAAATAAACATTGTTACATTTCTATTTCGTGTATTTCAAGTGGTTCGTGGTTCTATTTTTAAGTCTCTTAAAAGTCACTTTTATTATATTTTTCCTTTCGCCTTCATGATTCAAAAATCCGAAATCCAAACGAGCAAAACGACAGCTAATGTAGGTCATTATTTATGAAATCGAATACGGATAAGCAATCTCATCCGGCAACGTGGGTTCCCACGCTCTATTTTGCTGAGGGAATCCCGTTTGTGGCAACGGCGACTGTATCGGTACTGATGTATAAAAGCCTGAAACTGACCGACGCTCAAATCGCATTCTATACATCGTTTGTCATGTGGCCCTGGACGCTCAAGCCGCTGTGGGGGCCGCTGTTGGAAATGTTTAAAACAAAAAAACACTTTGTCATTGCAACGCAATTTATTGGTGGCATCGCGTTTGGTTTATTGGCATTATCCTTACCGCTCACCGGTTTCCTTCGCTACTCATTAGCTATGTTTGCCATTATCGCGTTTAATTCTGCCACCCACGATATTGCTGCGGATGGAGTGTACATCAATACGCTCTCCCCGAATGACCAGGCGAAATATGTGGGATGGCAGGGCGCATTTTACAAGCTGGCAAAAGTCATGTCGCAAGGGCTGCTTGTTTGCATTGCAGGGAAATTGGAGATCACAATTGGCGTCACTAAAGCGTGGATGGTCATGATGGGTGTTTTCGGCGGCATCCTGCTATGCCTGTCGTTTTATCACTCAAAAATGTTGCCCGTTGGCGGCGCATCTGATAGCGTTAAAAGCCTGAACGATGCGTTTAAAACATTCTGGGATGTTGTTAAAACATTCTTCGAAAAGAAGAACATCCTGCGGGGGATTGCATTTATCATCCTGTTCCGAACAGCCGAAGGCCAGTTAACGAAAATCGTCCCCCTGTTTATGCGGGCGGCGCGGGAAAATGGCGGACTCGGGATGTTGACCTCCGATATTGGCATTGCCTACGGAATATTTGGCGTTACTGCATTTATTTTGGGATCTATCGCTGGTGGTTATTTTGTAGCAAAGCGCGGCTTAAAAAAATCAATTTTTGTACTCTGTTTAATCTTCAATATTCCCGATGCTGTTTATGCCTACCTGGCATTTACTGTGCCGACAAACTTTGCCATCGTCTGTGGGGCAATTACCATCGAATGGTTCGGGTATGGCTTTGGTTTTGTGGGGGTCATTTTGTTTGTGATGCAGCAAATCGCACCCGGAAAATATAAAATGGCGCACTATGCTTTTGCAACAGCAGTGATGAATCTTGGCTTTATGCTGCCATCCATGATAAGTGGATTTATAAGTGATTATTTGGGTTATAAAAATTTCTTCCTGTGGGTAATGGTGGCGACCATTCCGTCATTTTTGGTCGCCTGGCTTGTCCCATTTAAGGAAGTCGACGTGGAGAAAACAGCATGAAATACGGCTATTTTGATAATGAAAACCGGGAATATGTAATTGAGCGCCCGGATGTCCCTGTGTCATGGAACAATTACCTGGGTGTCAAATATCTCTGTACGGTTATTTCCCATAATGCGGGTGGATATACGTTTTTCAAATCCACCGAGCACCATCGCATCACCCGATTCCGGCCCAACGGCATTCCGTTGGATCGTCCGGGACATTATTTTTACATTCGCGATGATGGAACCGGTGAGTTTTGGTCGATTTCGTGGCAGCCAGTCGGCAAGGATTTAACGCGGGCAAAATACACTTGCCGTCATGGATTGTCATATTCAAAATTCCAATGTGATTACAATGACGTCGCGGCGGAACAACTGCTGTTTATTCCTGTCGCTGATGATGTGGAATTGTGGGATGTAAAACTTAAAAATAAATCCGCCGAATCCCGCAATCTGAGTATTTTCACCTATGTTGAATTTTCATACCATCATGTGGAAATCGATAATCAGAATTTTCAGATGAGTCTCTACGCCAGCGGTTCTAATTATCAAGAAGGTATCATCGAATACGATTTTTTCTATGAGCCGTGGACGTTTCATTTTTTCGCATCGAACTTTGATCCTGATAGTTATGACTGCGTGCGTGACACATTTATCGGTAACTACCGCACCGAAACGAATCCCTTTGGTGTGGAACATGGCCAACTCCAAAACAGCAGCGAATTGGGAGGCAATCATTGCGCAGCATTTCATAAAAAACTTTCGATAGCACCGGGAGAAGAACAGCGGTTCATTTTTATGTTAGGCGTCGGCTCCCGCCAGGAGGCTGGCTACGCGATCAAAATAAAATATTCCGATCTGCAAACTGTGGATGCAGCGTTTGCGGAACTGAAGCAATACTGGGAGGAAAAAACATCCGTTCTCCAGTGCAAAACACCCCATCCGGGACTGGATACGATGATTAACACGTGGACGCTGTATCAGGCAGAAACCTGCGTCGTCTGGTCGCGCTTCGCGTCGTTTATTGAAGTTGGTGGCAGAGTCGGACTCGGCTATCGCGACACGTGTCAGGATATTATGAGTGTCGTCCATACCAATCCGGACAAGACAAAGCAACGCATTATTCAGTTGCTGAAAGGCCATACCAGCATTGGCTATGGCCTGCATCTGTTCGATCCCGACGTGTTCGAACCTGAAGAAGCTAAATTACCCGGCGTTAAATTACCGACTGTCGTTCCCCGGCCAAGTCCCAGCGACATTGTACATGGACTGGAAGATGTCTGCGCCGATGATGCGATCTGGCTGGTGGCGTCCATTTGCGAATGGATTGTGGAAACTGGCGACTACGGATTTTTTGATGATGTGATCCCGTATGCTGATGATGGAACATGGACGGTCTATGAGCATTTAACTAAAATATTGGACTTTTCAGCGGATTATATTGGAAACCATGGCATTTGTCAGGGGCTGCGTGCGGACTGGAACGATTGCCTGAATCTCGGCGGCGGCGAAAGCGCAATGGTTTCGTTCATGCACTACTGGGCGCGCTTACAATTTTTATTGAAGCAGCTCAGAAACTGCAGCGTGAAGACGACGTTAAAAAATATTCGACCATGGCTGAAAAAGTCAGAATGGCGTGTGAGAAGATGCTGTGGGACGGCGCATGGTACATCCGCGGCTATACAAAAAAAGGCATCAAGATTGGCTCCAACGAAGCTAAAGAAGGCAAACTGTTTTTAAATGCTCAAACCTGGGCGGTCTATTCTGGCGTGGCTTCGGATGAACGCGGTAAGCAGTGTATGGATGCTGTCGATCAACACCTGTTTTCAAAATACGGACTGCATCTGCTATGGCCTGCCTACTCCCAACCCGATGATGACATCGGTTATGTCACCCGTGTCTACAAAGGAATTAAAGAAAATGCCGCGATTTTTAGCCATACCAATCCCTGGGCCGTGATTGCCGAATGTAAATTGGGACATGGTAATCGCGCGATGAAATTTTACGATGCCATTCTACCGTTTTATCAAAATGACATGATTGAGATCCGGCAGTCAGAGCCGTATTCGTACTGCCAATTCGTCATGGGCAAAGATCATACAGCACATGGCCGGGCGCGCCACCCCTGGCTCACCGGCACCGCCTCCTGGTTTTATACTGCCGTGACGAAACATATTTTGGGGATTCAACCCACACATCATGGCCTGATCATCGATCCCTGCATTCCATCGGATTGGGAGGTGTTTGAGGTAATAAGAAAATGGCGTGGCGCTGAATATCATATAAACGTAAAAAATCCGTACGGCATGCAAAAAGGCATTAAATCTATTTTGTTGAACGGACAGCCTGTTCAGAATCCGGTTCCGATTCAACCGGCTGGTTCAGTGAATAGGGTTGATGTTGAGATGGGATGATTTTGCTCTTATCCCCACGATTTTCTGGACACGAATAGGTTTTAACTCCCCTTCCCTTGCGAAGAGAATAGGAACGGATAGCTTTCCGGGAGTCCAATCCTGCGTTGCTGAACGAAATATAATATGTTTCAAGTATCCTTTCAATAAATGGTGGGAATTGTACCCTTCGACACCGTTCGTGTTCCGATACATCGGAACGGCACGCCGCTGCGAGACGGCAAGCTCAGGGTACGGAACATACCGTTGACTGATCCCGCCGAA
>JAFGDW010000040.1 GCA_016931935.1 Candidatus Zhuqueibacterota bacterium
AGATTTTCATTTTCAAACCTTCCCTTACCTTCGGCCTTCCTTCAAAAAGAAGGGAATGAAGGTCAAATCTGAAAATCACTTTATTTCGAGCATAACACGAAGTGACTATCGATTTCACATTTAATACTCTTACTGCTTATATGATATATCCCTACCCAAACAAATCAATTTGCTCTTGCTTCTTCGCCTCAAACTTCACTTTTTTCTGCTTCAGCGCTTTAATATCATCTTTAATCAGAAATACCTCCCGGCGCAATCTTCCGGGATTATGTATTTCTCGTTGTTGAACAATTTTCAGCGCCTGGGTGAGAGCAGCTTCACTCTGATCCAATTCATTCTTTTTCAAATGGTAGTGACCGAGTCCCCAATAGCCCCAGAAACTGGTGGAATCAAGATCGACGGCGCACTGGAATACATTACGTACCAGGTCTGCTTGTTTGAGTTTGTAAAGAATGTGGCCGAAATCATAATATTTGTTTGGAAGCTCGGGATCGCGCAGCACAGTCATGAAAAACAGAAAGTCGCGCTTGTTTTCCCACAGGGAACGAATACTTATTTTGGCAACGAGCAGGGTGAGAATAACGATGTGGTGGTCAAGTGAGGCAGGATCGTCTTTGCACTGAATGAGAAAAGCATCCACATCCGTCTGCAATTGCGGATCGGTGATCGTTTTGCGTAATGCACGCAATCGTTTGACTAACACCGGCAGCAGCTCCGGTAAATCGCGTCGGCAGCATTCAAGTAGATTATCTACCAATTGTTGGGAAATATCTTCACGTTCAACATCTTCCAACTGGTCTTCAAAAAAAGTACTATCGGAAAGCACATCTTTAAATTGCTTATAAAGTAGAAGTGGCAAATGCACAATTTCATCAAAATACAATTCGATCCGAAGTTCACCACGAAGGATGGCTGAAGTTAATGCATCATAGTCGTTGGGCTGGTGACGATACGCCGCCAGCGCGCGCCAGAACACCGGCCATTGACTAACCTGCATGGTTTTCTGCAACAGAAACGGTTCCTGATGCAGCAGGTCCGGATTTTCACTACGGAGACTATCCAATCCTTCAATCAACGCCGTTAATGAATCGACGAAACGGATGCCATCTTTGATCGACAGATTGAAGATGATCTCCCAGAGCGGATTCTCCTGACATTCAATCCCCAAATCAGTGTGGGATTGCAGGAACACCATTGCAGTCATCAATGCATCCTGATCTTTGGTATCCAGCGATGGTTTCAGCAACACATTGATGATTTTTTCCTGGGTCTGACGAATAAATTCGGGGGTAATATAGCGCGGTAGTATTTTCGAACGCAACTCACGTCGGTAAAGCGCCGGATCATTGATTTCTTCAAATTGCTGCGGTTCATGCTCCACCAGTTCACGAATATCGTGGAGCAATTCGAGTTCATCAAAACGAAGATTTTTTAATTCCAACCGTTTGGTGAGTAACGATTCAATATGGCGAGAATTGGCGATCAACCGGGTCAGGCTCCTTTTTTCATGAGAGTGCACAGACCGGATTGGCTGTTTGGATGTGAGCAGTTGCTCAAGCACGGAATTTAGTTTGCTGCTGGCGTTTTGTGTCGCTTCCATGGTAAACGGTCCATTGATCCATCTACGTAATCGTGACTAGTACTGCTATTTCAAGATAAATTGAGTAAAGAAAAATCATTTCATTCGGGCTGGAAAATATTCTGGCTATCTGTTGTCAAATTTGATAATACTTTTTCCGTTATCCTATATGAGATCAGCATTTACGCTTCGGAACGCTCCCGCTTTCGAAGAAGAACTTGTTGCTGCATCATTGTTTTGCGGCTGTTGGATATTTCGAATGAATAATGTTCAGCAATCACCTGAAATTCGGACAAATTCATCGGGTATAACGGCAATCCGTGCAACTTACGGAGTGCTGTCCATAAGCTTCGTGGTGAAATCGAAACGAGCGCGTGGCCGTTTGGTGACAATATCCGCGATATTTCCTGAAACAGAGTAGCAGGATCAGCCATATATTCAAATAAGCCAATAGCGAACACCAGGTCGGTCGTATGATCGTGAAATGGAGTGCCGCAAGCATCTCCCGCAATAAATGAAGCATCACCATTTTTTCTGCGGGCAACCTTCAACATGGCGACCGACTGATCCAGCCCGATCCGGCATGTCGCTTGTTTTAGTAGTGACAGCGCATCGCCGAGACCAGTCCCCAAATCGACGACTGTTTGAACAGGCCTGGGAATTTGCTGTAAAAGCATTTCCACTGCCTGCTGTTCCCGACGAATAATAAACGCAAACGGGAATCGATTACGAAACCATTGATACAAGCGTGCTTTAAAATTCCATATGGCTAATTCGAACATTTTTAATGAAATATACAAATATATTGCATCATTCGCAATACCTTTTTTTAAGGAAGCGACATATTTACTTGTGTCCGGTTACCAAAACCGGGATAGTTTACTTCTTTTTCCAGGTTTTTTCGATCAATTACCTCCTTTCCCAACGACAAACAATCCTTATCATATTTTTGTACTATGTAAAACATCGTGTTTGATTCGTAAAATGCTTCATCTTTCACTTCATTAAAATCAATTTCTCGACATCCATTAGTGACTCATGTGCAAGATTAGGGGAAGATAATTGAAATTTAGCAAAATATATCCCCGACGCAACAGGATTACCTGCATCATTCTGCCCGTTCCATTGAACGGCAAATGCACCGGCGGGTTTAACTCCATTCACTAGCTGCTTGACCACCCGGCCTTGCAGATCGTGAATGACAATCGAAACATCTGCTGTATAGGGAAGTTGGTACTCCAATGTTGTTTGTAGATTGAACGGATTTGGATAGTTTGGGCGTAAGCAAAACGTGGATGATTGTTGAGAATCAGCGATTTTTTCAATCGAGGTCGGTATGCTGAATTCAAGAATATAGACGCCGTTTTGATAGTCCGCCACATAAACATATCTATCATCCATATCGATTGCTTCGGCCCAGTCACCTGTTTTAAACGAACCTGCCAGATTTGGCTGGGCAGGATCGGTAACATCAATTATTTGCAGTCCGCCTTCCCGGTATGGAAAATATGCAAAATTTCCTTTCACGATAATATCTTCTGCATACCCTTGCCAGGTATGAAAGTTACTCAATTCCACAGGAGCCGTAGGATCTGAAATATTAATAATCTCAACACCCCGGGAATAATCGGCGATATAGGCAATATCGTCAACAACATCAACGCCATAGGCATATCCATAAGTGTCATAAAAGCCCACTTCTGTTGGATTCGTTGGATTGCTTATATTGATGATTCGCAAACCTGATTTACTGGTAGCGACATAGGCGAAATTTTCCTCGACGTCAAGGCTCACGGCAATTTCCGGGGTGCTGCACATTCCAATTTCTCGTGGATGCGCCGGATCGGAGACGCTTAATATATGCAAACCGCCATGTCGTTGTGCGACGAAAGCAAGTGTGTCACGGATTACGATATCGTAGGTGTCACCTTCGAGTTTCAGCGTATCGAGCGGGATTGGATTGACGGGATTAGATAAATTGACAACGATTATGCCCTCATTATCATTGCAAATATAAGCAATGTCGTCATTAAAAATAATGTCGCGCGTATCGGCATCCAAATCCAGTGCCCCGACCTGAACAGGCCGGGCAGGATCAGAAATATCCAGGATTCTTAAGCCATTATAAAATTCTGAAACGTATAAATAATCTCCTCTCACTGTAATGTTGAGCGCGATGGATGCGGTCGGAAAAACTGTAATTTCCTTTGGTGTTGTTGCGTCGACCACATCGAGAATCTTTAAACCACCCTCCCGGCTTGCGACATATAAGATATTATTTTGAATGAGAACATCACATGGATCGCCGCCACAATCAATTCCGCCTATTTTTTCCGGATGTAATGGATCGCTTACATCGATATTGGCAATTCCTGTCCATCCTGTGGCGACATACAGAATATTTTCATGAAGTGTAACACCTGCAACAGTTCCATAATGTTCAAATGTTGTTAGGACTTCCGGTTGTAATGGAGATGACACATCAAGTATGACAATTTTATCTGCCGCAGCTACGTAGGCATAATTTCCTCCGACGACAATATCATATCCATATCCCCCAATATCAACGCTTCCGGTTAGTGTCGGGTTGGCAGGATCAGCGATACTAAAAATGCGCAAACTATCAAATTCGTTGGCGATATAAAGTTGATCGTCAGATATATCCAGGCCCTTCGGACTTTCCACTTCAAAATGAGTGACCTCCACAGGATTTGTTGGAGTCGAAATATCAATTATGTACACATTGCGATTTTCCTGCGAGATGTAAGCAAAATCACCGTTAAGCCGGATATGTGTCGCCATTGGGATTTCGCTTATCTTCCCGGCTTCTGTTGACATTGATGGATTGGCAATATCTAAAACAAGCAAACCAGCCATCCAATTTGCAATATAGAGATAATCACCACGAACGGCCATCGCTTTAACAAGTGAGGGCGTCATGTATTTTGCCAACTGTACCGGATTTGCCGGATCGGTGATATCTGCAATTTCAATATTTCCACCGTTACCGAAAAATAGAATATTACCTTTTACATCTGCAGCAAGGCACTGCCCATCCGCCCAACGGCCAACGAGCGTGCAATTCAGATTCTCTTGGGCGCGAAGTACTAGTGGTGCAATAACAATAAGGATTGACAGGAATATAGAATGAAATATTTTAAGTTTCATGCGTTTCACTCCTTTTTGGGAAGTCTTTAACAGTGTAGCACAACGAGCAAAGCGCGCGATAGTTACTCGCTTTGCTCGAAGCACGCTGTTTTCTATCACTTCATAAGTAGCATCTTACGCGTCGTTGTTTGGCCATTGGTTTGCAAACGGCACAGGTAAACACCGGAACTTACAGGCCGTCCCACCAAGTCCTGTCCATTCCACTCAATCTGGTACGAACCCGCAGATTGATGAGTTTGCAACAATGTCTGCACCAATTGACCATTCAAATTAAAAATTGATAGACACACGTCGCTGTTCGTTGATAACTGAAAGCTGATCGTTGTACTTGGATTAAAAGGATTTGGATAGTTTTGCAACAACTGGATTTTATCAGGTGATAACAAACTATTAACGCGGATAGCTGTCGGCTCAGTTTCAAACACATGAATCGTATTACTATTTCTTGCAACAAACAACTTATGATCAGCAACAATATATATATTCCCATAGTTGTAGGAATGATCATAAAACAAGACTTCACCCGTCGCCATACTCAGACCGTATAAAGCATATTCCTTTGAGGGAACTGTATAGATCACATTATTGGCAATGAGAGAATTGTAGATACCATCACCTTCAAATGTGTGATCCCAGAGTAATGAACCATCAGATTTATTTAATGCAACAATCTGGCCGTTCCCCTCGCCATTGTCACGGATACGCACGATTAAAATCTCATCTGTGCCCGCAAGGCTGTTCCAGCCGCTCGTTTGGATTGTTTTTCCCGCCATGTGATAAATCCATTTTACATCGCTCGTGTGGCGTTTGTAAGCGTAAACAGTGTCATCAGAAAAAGTGTAAAAGCAGTTATTATCTGCTGTAATCCCTGCAATTGATGCAATGGAGGTGTTTTTTGTCCAAATCAATTCACCTGTATATTTGCTGTAGACTCGAATCGCGTTTTTACCAACAATATAAACATAATCGTTGTCGACGCACGGACTGGTCTGAATATAGTAAGGCATGTAGGTGCTCCAGATTGTCGCTCCACTGTTGACATCAAAACAATATAGTGAATCAGAAAGCAGATATGCTCGCCCTCCATCCAACATGACATTTCTACCATAGAGCTGTTCAGCCGGATGTTGCCATACAATACCGCCGGCTTCCCGGTTGAGAGCGTATAATTCTGTACTATTCTGACCGCCTGCAAAAACAATCGCATCATTTTGTGCGCAATCGAAAACCATGCTACCGCCAGAGCCTGGTACAATAAATGACCATAAGCTGTCGCCATTTGCAGCGTCATAAGTGATAACGACGTTGGTGTCATTATCGGAGGTGGATACACATAGCAATCCGTCATAATACGTCATGCCCCCTATACTGGGATATTTTGTCGAAATATTGATTGTAGATGTGATTTGCAACGGCGGATACAGATCAGTCTCATCTGCAACCCATGATGTGCGTTTCGCATCATAATTGAGCATGGGCCAGTTAAAACCGGATGTTTGCGGAGTATAATCATTTTCAAATATGGTAATATCTCCATTAGTATCGACAATTAGTTTATGGTCAGCTATGATGCAGTACGAGCGATAGGGATAGCTGTCGTCATAATAAATCTGTTCGCCTGTGTTTACATCGAAACCATAAATGCAACGTTCCGTGCTGCGAACGATATAAGCCACGCCATTGGCAATCACCGGTGCAAGTAACCGTTCTCCGCTGAAATCCTGTTTCCACAACTCAGTACCATTGATCTTGTTCAAACAGACGAGTTGAGCGTTTCCTTCGCCATTGTTGCTGACACCTACAAATAGCGCATTATTGGTTACAGAGAATGTATTGCGATCATTTATCATGTATTCCATCCCGGGACGTACGTGAGTCCACTTAACTTGGCGTGTCTGTTTGTCGTAAGCATAGACCGTGTCGTTTGAAAATGTATAGAAGCAGATATTATCCACGGTTACGGCAGCCATAAGTTCAGGAGAGATGGGGCGCTCCCAGACAAGATCACCGCTCGTTTTATCAAAGATGCGAAAGTCACCCCGGCCAGCGATGTATACATAATCGTCATCGATAGCTGGTGTTGCCTGCATATATTTCTCAACAAAGGTCTGCCAAACAATTGTCCCGTCGCTTGCACTTATGCAGTAAAGGGTATCCACAACGATAAAGGCGTTGGCGCCATCCAGCATGAGATTGCGCCCCGAAAGATTCCCCATTGGTTTGTGCCATTCAATCGCGCCCGTGGCCCGGCTAAGCGCGTACAGTCCCAGTCCGTGCTGACCTCCGGCAAATACGAGCTCAGCCGTTTGCGCACAGCTAAATGACATACCGCCGCCAGCTTCAGGCACGGTGAAGCTCCATAACATGTCACCGCTCGCAACATCGATGGCCTCAACTGTGTTCATTTCATTATCGGAAGTCGCAACGCAAAGCAGTCCGTCATAATAAGTCATATCGCTGTTGTAAATACCGCCGGCGGTGAGGCTAATTTCAGATGTTTTTTTGAATGGGGGATAGAGAACGTGCTCATTGGCATTCCAATTGGAACGTGCCCGGTCACAATTATGCATCGGCCAATTGACTGTTTGACTATGAATTGTGCTTGAGAAAGAAAATGTGAAGCAAGAGATAAGAAAGAGAAACAAGGTAGTGTTTTTAAGAGTCATAGTATCATCCTTAGTTTGGTTAAAAAGTGAATGAATATTTTGAAATGAATTATTCTTCATGCGATTAAACGTGAAATGGAGAAGGCAAACAGGTATAATTTCCATCCGGTCTTCGTTATCCCTTCTTCCATTTCCTTTATTGTATTAAAATCATCTTTTTAACTTCACTAAATCCATCAATTTGCAATCTATAAAGATAAATGCCTGAAGCGGTACATTTTCCATTGCCGTCCAATCCATCCCATTCAACACTATACATACCAGCACAATGTCTACCGCGCGCAAGAGTCCGCACCACCTGACCGTTTATATTGATAACCGACAGATTCACCTTACTGCTTTCTGTTAACTCATAACGAATCACTGTTGAAGGATTGAATGGATTGGGAAAATTCTGATGTAATTTAAATCTGACAGGAGAATCGCAAATCGATGTTTGTAAGATGGCTGTCGGTTCCTGAAAACTGATAATATATACACCGTTGTCGCCATCAGCGAGATAGATGTAATTATAATCGAAAGAGATATTTTCCACATAAAAACCGGTGTCAAAATTACCAGCTTCCTCAGGACGTGTGGGATCGGTTACATCAATTATCTTAAAAACATCTGAGCCATTGCCTAAATAAACCCAGGGATAACGCAGCTTAATATCATGCGCCTGATATGCCCGCTGATAATATCCAACCTGCGCAGTCTCCGCAGGATTAGAAATATCATAGATTTTTAATCCACCGTTGCTATCTGCAATATATGAATAATTGTCGTCAAGCTCAATATCGTACGCCGATCCGCTTGTAGGAACCGATGTCAATATGGTTGGATTCGTATCGTCTGAAACATCGATCAGATAAAATCCAAATCGATCTTCAATAACGCCGGCGACATTTCCGTTGACAGCCACTGCTTTGATGTTGCTTAGTGTATCAATTGAGCCGATTACCGTCGGATGTACGGGATCAGACATCTCCAAAATTTTAAAACCAGCGGATCCGTTGGCCAGATAGGCACGATCTTCATTAAATGCGATATCAATAGCTTCGCCTTCAATATTGAATTCATGAACCTGAACCGGCTCTGCAGGATATGTTAAATCTAAAATTTTTATACCAGCATTGCTCGCAAGCAAATAGCCATAATTTCCCGATAAGGCAATATCATAAGCGTATTTCAGCGAATCGATCATGGCAATCTCGACCGGAACGGCAGGATTTGAAACATCTAAAATAGCCAGACCGCCAGCAGAATTCGCCAGATACGCAAATTGATCTTTAATGGCCAGGCCTGTCGTGATTCCTCCGGTATTCAGATAGTACGTTTCCGATAGATTGGCTGGATCGGAGATATCCAAAAAATGAACACCACCGCCCTGATTGGACATCAAGGCATGATTGTCTATTATCGTAATAAAAACAGGATTACCGTCGACTCTGAAATCGGAAAGAAGCTCGGGATTTTCTTTATCTGAAATTTGAATCACACTCATCCTGTTGCCATAATTGGCGACATATGCGTAGTCGCCCTGGATTTTTAGATCTGCCGGATAACGGACACTTTCAATTAACTTCACTTCAGTAAGATGCTCGAGATCGGAAATATCGATAATGCTGATAGTTCGGCTATAACGATTGGCCACATATGCATATTCACCCGAAATATCGATGGACAAGGCCTGCTGGCCGGTGATTAAACGTGCCTTTTCCGATGGATGCGCCGGATCGGAAATATCAATTACAAACAATCCTGAATCACCATCAGCGATGTACGCCAAATTATTCAGAGCAAAAACATCCCAGGCATAACCAGGTGTTTTATATTGCGTCAACTCAACAGGATTCACCGGATCTGAAAGATCAAAAATGCGTGTATCACTCTTGCCGCTCACCGAAACCAAGACATTGCCATCAATTGAGATATGATGCGCAAAATAATCCATTTTGATCCCTAAATCGACAGGATTCGCCGGATTGGCCACATCAATCACATGAATTCCGGAAATCTCAGTAGCAACAAACGCATAGGTTTCCTGCAAAGCAATTGAGCGAATGGCTGCGCTCACATTCACACTGCCAAGCGCTTGGGGATCAGTTAAATCAGACAAATCATAGACCTGAAAGCTGCCACCCATGCCAATATAAGCGATGTTGTTATTGAATGCAATTGCATAGCATGGCCCTTTGGCCCAACGGCCGTAAAGCGTGCAATTAAAATTTGATTGGGCATGACATAATGGTATAGCAATAAATGATATCATGATTGCCAATCCCAGGAGGTAGCTGTGATACATTTTTTGTCTTCTCACAATTTTTCTCCTTTTTGCTTGTCACATTCCACGAGAACATGGCATATCGATGAAAATTACATTGGACTCGTAATTTCATTGAATCAATAACATCTTTTTTACTTCTGTGAAACTGATAACTGTACCCGGATTGAATGGCTTGCGATAATTCTGATCAAGTTTATTTCCGGCGGGATAAACCAAACTGGTCGCCTTCAGTGCCATCAGCACAGGCATTTCTATCTTTATTTATCCCGAATCCAATCTGTATACATTTAGTATTAGCATTTTTTGTCCGAATATTGAAAAGTTTTAATAAATACTCTTTCTTATCTTATGGAGAAGAATAACTTTTAACTTGACTTATTTTACCGTAATCCTTACTTTTATGTTAGGTGACAGTAATTTTCGTACACATATCGCATCTAATCCTTAATCCATATGACACAGGACCACGAAAATAAACTCATAAAGAAAATCCGGGCCGGCGATCGTACGGCCGAGCAGGAGCTCTTTTCCAATTTCGATTCCCGGATCGAGCGGAAAGTGCGTTATACCATTGGATTTCAGAATGAAGATTGGAAAGACGTGGTATGCGATATTCAACTGGCATTGCTGGATAGTTTACGATGCGGAAAATTTGATACAGAAAAAGGAATTTCACTTGGCTCCTACACCTATGGTATAACCATGAATAAAATCCGTGATTATTTCAAGCATCAGAAAAAACGAGAAAACATAATGTCCGATCCACTGGAAAAGGATTTGTGTGCGATGGATCCTGATGAGGTAGAAGACACCGAACTGCGTGACACCTTGAAAAAATTAATACTAAAGTTAAAATTGAAATATAAGGAAATACTTTATCTCCGCTTCTATGAGGAATTGGCAATTTCTGAAATCAGCCAACGGATTGGTCTGCCGCCACGTCGTGTGAGTGAACGAATTAACTATGCGGTCAAATTGTTAAGAAAAGAGTGTAAAAAGGAAAAAGATTTTTCAATATTTTTAAACATTCTTATAACTATCTAGTAGAAAGTTATACTCATTAAGGATTAGTTTGTAACATTTATTCATCCTGATATTAATCGTTGGCTGAGTCCGCCACGGCGGACCAACAAGCGCTCACGATTTGTGGAAGTGTTGCTCCGCCTTAGGCGGACTCAGGCAACGATAAATTACGAGTATAATCCGAATATAATCGGTAAACAGTGATCGACAAACACTGCGATTGACATTATCTAATCTTTATTTGGTTTATATTGTGATCGAAGGCAGAAAATAACCACAAGATAGGACGTTGTAATGCCATTCCCGGCAGAGACCGGGAACAATAATCTAATAGAGATAGCAAATGCTTGTTTCGTTATTTGGACATTACGAATGAAAATACCATGTAATATTAAAAATAGAGAACAACTCATTAATGATTATTTAATGGGTGCATTGACCGCAGACGAAAAAGAACAACTCGACGAGCATTGCTTTTCATGCGATGCGTGTTTCGACGAATTGCGCTTTCAGCAAGAAATGACGTGCCTGATTCGGGATGAAGGCCAGACACTGTTTGCCGATTATCTCATTAAACGACAGGTTAAACCAACTGGTCTGTTCGATGCTATCACCGGGTCGATTAATTTCAACTGGAGTCCGCAATGGGCGTATGGTGCGGTTGCACTTGGTATTTTTATTTTGATATATGGATTATTCATTCATCAAAGTTCCCAACTCATCAATCGACACATTGCGAATCATACTCCGCGGCAGGAAATAGTAACAGATACCACAATGCTTGTGCAGCACCAAAGCACGCAAATTCAAACACCAACTGCAAAGTCACCGGAACAAAATGTAGCATCAATTTCCAATGAATCACAGCAAGCGTTAATGAATATGATAGAACGTGCTCTACAGGATTCTTTGGACGTTAAACCGGAAATGCAGGACGCTTTTGCTGCGAATTTTGAACCAACGCCTTATCTGGAAACCATGGTTTCCGACGCGACACGTTCGTCGTCCTTGAATGTGCTATCGCCCGGTATCGGCGATCAAGTCAAATCACCGATAATATTTCAATGGCGCTCCGGTGACGTACCCGTTGCAGCAATGAAGATATTAAACAATCGCGGCGCGGAAATTCTCCGATTGGTCCCTAAAAGCGACAGTCTCGTCGTGGATCAAAAGCTGAATCCGGGATTATATTACTGGAAACTGGAAAGCGATGACGATTTGTTGTTCCTGGGTAAGTTTTTTATCAGTAAGAAAAAATGACCGTCTTAATTATTGTGACTGAATAATGCTTTCTATAAATCGTCAAGGGCGCAAAAGCTGGTAAACAAGAATCGAATTATACTAAGTCCAATGTGGTTTTCAGATTTTCATTTTCAAACCTTCCCTTACCTTCGGCCTTCCTTCAAAAAGAAGGGAATGAAGGTCAAATCTGAAAACCA
>JAFGDW010000041.1 GCA_016931935.1 Candidatus Zhuqueibacterota bacterium
AGATTTTCATTTTCAAACCTTCCCTTACCTTCGGCCTTCCTTCAAAAAGAAGGGAATGAAGGTCAAATCTGAAAATCACTTTATTTCAAGTATAATAAGCGTGCACCAGGAATTCGTCAGTGGCAGCAGTAGGGAAGTTTGAGTATTGTCAGAGTCAGTGAGTTCGTATCGTTTCGCATTCAATAGGGAAGTATGAAGTGTCGCTAAATCTTACATTCATTTGTATAGATTACGAATAATTAGATTGAATAAGGAATAGTATTCATGCGTTCGTTTTGAAATTCTATGATTTTAAAGCAGTGAGCCTCCTTCATAATTTGCTATTTGTCTGCGATGGAATTAAAAATGAAAAAACATTAGATAATGATGTTAGTACAAATATGTAATAATATAATAATTTTTTAAAACTTCGTCAACTACTTATTTTAAAATGTTTTTTATTGTAAATATTTGGATACACTGCGGGCTGTTCATGGTGGATAATTGGAATAAAACCATTCAAAAGAAAGTTACTGATAAGCAGGAAGGCGCTTCAGATATAAAACAAGAAGCGGAATTGTTCGGCTATGATCATCGGATAATTTTTAGGTAAGAGTCTATCCGAAAATTTATTTAACTAATCTGGATAGTTGACTGAACCTGTCGTCTCGCGGCGCGAACGGTGTTTGTATTTATGCAAGAGTCGATTCGCCGCAGCGTGCTCGGCCAACGGACAAATTTGAACCAGAGTTTTGGGAACAATTGGGTATCGGATTAATTAATGAAACATGCGTTCTATCATTAATCACCGCATAATTATCAATCGTTGTACTACTTCGTTTGATTCGCTACCACTTTTTGCAATAAGTTTATAGAAATAAACGCCGTTCGCCAGTTCATCCAAATCGCCGTCCAGGCCGTCCCAACGATACTGGTTGTAGCCAATAGCACCGGGCAAACCATTTATCTGATTGATCAAGCGTCCGGCGATAGTGTAAATTTTCAAACTAACATTTACTATTGTATTACTTATAACAAAATAGGTGAACGTTGTTGATCCGGGTGTGGGATTCGGATAGTTTAAAACCTGATCGAGAGCAAGGGTGGAGTAGAGTGTAAATTGAAATTGCTTAGTTGTTCGTTGCACCTGTGATAATGGATTTATTACCACGATCTGTAGCGAATATTTACCCGCGCGCAGAGTTTGCAGCGGGAATTTAATCTGATATTGATAAGCCGGATCATCATTACTGGGAGTGAGTACGAACTGAGTACTTGAAACAGGGCGTTTATTGAGAGTCAGTTGAATACACGATGGATCGATGATCACACCTGGCGCTGCGATATTGATCAGCACATCAGATGTGTTCATCAGCGGATCACCGTCAAAAAAATCAACGCCAACTATTCGATAGTCCACTTTAATTTGCAGGTTGACCGATATCGCATTGGCGCCCATTCGTAAATGTGATGCGGGATCACCAAACAGATTAAAAAATTCGATATGATCGTAAAATGGTGCTCCGGCGCCAATCCCTCCGAGACGACTTTGAAATGTAAGCGTACCCAGTTCGGAAACATTCATCTGAAACGCTGTATCATATAACTTTTCAGCCATCGAAGAAAGTACACCTGGAATGGCAAATCCACTTGGCGAAAAACAGGCTCTTGCACCGTTGGAATTGCTTTTCACCAATGTTTCCGCCAGACATTCCGGCGTTTGTGCGTGATGAAAAAAGCCATTCAAGCAGCTCAGCATAACGAAAAAAGGTTGTTTGATACCATTGGTCAGTGTTGCAACATCGGTGTTGGCCAGCATACGTTCCTTGGCAAGAAATTCAATACCACCACGGCCAAAATAATTGGCGATTAGACAGCCACGATTGATGGCATCGAGCACATCCTGTTTGGCTGTCGCGGGATCATCATAGTTGTTCAAATCAATATTGGTCAAATGGAAATCATCTGATAGATAATTAACGATCAGACTATCTGTGAGTTCAGCAAATGAATTATAGTCATCATTATTATCGGAAAAGAACAGTACGTTTTTGTTCCAGTCACCAACAACCGGTGTTATTTCATACGTAATAATTTTCGAAACAAGCGCTTCAGCCTCACTGACGGATGTGGCAGGCAATCGCCCGATTAACATATCGGGGATGTGATCGTCGCCGCTTACACAGGCAAACCAGTTATCCGATGCAGTTTCAGTGTTTTAATAGCTGCTTTCAAACAAATGCGTGGGAACATCGTCACGACGACCAGTTGCCAGATAATCGAGATAATCGTAACTGGCATCACCGAACAGTAGAACATATGTCGGAGCCGGCACCTGCCAATTTTCATAAGCATAGCGTAAAAAATCCTTAATCGCTCGCGGATTTTTGATGCCAAAACACGAGTGTCCGGTTAACTTAAAAAAAAGATTAAATAATTGGCCCGAATAACCTAAAATTTTCTTATATTATAGTGACTTCGGTTATCCAGTTTGGTCAGCAAAGATAAGACCAATATATTGAAGAAGGTACATAGTTCCGCCGG
>JAFGDW010000042.1 GCA_016931935.1 Candidatus Zhuqueibacterota bacterium
AAAAGTAAAAATGCACAGTTTTACTTGAGAAGGTATTTTCATTGTTTTTATTCACTTTAATTTAATTTACGATGATGTCTGAATTTAGAGATAAGCGATTTTTTCATTGCGCATTGCCACACAATACCATAATAACCATTGCCATAATTCGAATGTATATCTTCATCCTGACGCCATTTTTCCAAGTATGAATTATCACGTGAGTATAAAAAGTTTGCTGTCAGGGTGTTCGCAAAATTGGCTTGATATACTAATTTTGCCTGGACATCATAGAATGACGGTGAAAAGGTATAATCTGTCGGATTAATAAGTTCTGCTGCTTCTTTTAATAAACTTTTCCGAAACGATGTTATCCAGTTGAACTTGTGGTGGGCACCCTCAAGTACACAGTCAAGCCCGGTTCCTCCTGCGGCTACCTTACCGGCAAAATATCGTGGCTGTGCCTGTCGATTTTCTATTTCGACCACAGATGATAGTTTATCTCCATATTTTGCAGAAAATCCTCCGGTCATCACCGTTACATTTTCAATTAAATCCATGTTCATCACGCCGACAGCACCACCAATTTCTTTCATATGGTAGGGATCAAAAATTTCCACTCCATCCATAATGATTAAATTTTCATTAATTTTACCACCCCGAACCTGAAATTGAGCATTAAAATCATCTGTAAAACCAATACCTGGCATAATTTGAAAAACACGATTAATATCGTTTAGCGTGCCAGGTAGCGTTTTTATGTGCTCTTTACGAATATCTTGTTGAGAGCTAAGTTCATCTCGAGAAATTGCAAAATTACCCGGTGTGACAATAATTTCCCGAAACCTAATCGCTATTTCCTTCAGTGTAATCTGAAGGTTTGTATTCTCACGGTCTGCTATGACAATATTATTAATATTAACCGACTCATATCCAATATGTGAAACCATTAGAGAATAAGTACCCGCACTCATATTTTCAATTGTAAAATTTCCAGCCTCATCAGTAGCTGTTCCCCAATGTGTACCTTCCACACTAATATTGACGCTTGCAAGCGGCTCATTTTGTTCATTGGTTATTATTCCCGTTATGCTTCCTTCTCCCGGCCAGACCAGGCGAGTGTAAAAAAGGCACATTGAAATCAATATCATCAAAACCAGTACGTTTTTTATGATGGCATAGATTACGGGATTCCTCATATGAAATTCCACCACATTATTTTAGCAATAACATTTTTTGAAAAGTACTGTGCTTGCGTGACATTCCATTTAAAACATATGTGATTTTAAGTACGCTGAAATAAAGTCCGGAGGGAACATCGAATCCTTCGGTATTTTTTCCATCCCACCATTCAGAATAACTCCCACGTTCGCGGGACGCATCGATCAATGTACGGATTTGCTGCCCCAGTGAATTGTAAATTGTCAGACTCACATGTGCTGGAAATGAGAGATCGTACCGTAACGATGTACCCGCATTAAAGGGATTGGGATAATTCGCATACAATAAAAAATCATTTAGACCGGAACGCGTAGAATGTTCCGCTATCTCTGTGGGAGCATTGATCACTATCTTCCCTGATCTTGATCTGATCGCAAGACCGTGACCATCAAGGTAGATGTTTTCCAACGATATATCCGCCGTATCCTGCTGGGTGATCATTGGATTCACTAAAAATCTTACATAACACAGCACACCTGAACCACAAATCGCAGATGAACCACACAATTTCAATTGCACCCCATCGTACATCGCGCAACAACTCGGTTGATCCCAGCTCTGACACAACGTCTGCTGGTTCGAGATGTCGAGAATTTTAAGTAATGTTCTGTCAAAATACACATCCATTTCAAGTGATGTAATATCCAAATACGATACATCAGATATTTTGAGTGGCACGGTAATGGTATCACCGGGAATTGCAACCCGGTTTTCACTGCTCAAAATTATTTCTGAAATACATCGATTAAGGCGCGATACCTGCTTGGCGATTGTAAACCGGTCACTTAACGTCGTGTCCGAATGATTGGTATGACTCATCATCCGGGCAACCACACCATGATATTTCGCTATCCACGTCAGGTTAATAGAATGCGACGACACCTGCTTCATTAAATTTCCATTGAACAAAATTTTTTCATCAAGATGAATCAGGCTTTTCAACCGCAGACACTCATAACTTGTATCCGGCAAATTAATGGTTCCCCATCCATCGACAGTATTTATTATGCTATCATTAATGTCGGCTGTCAACGTAACCGGGATGGAAAGTATTGATGTATCGACTTCAATAATCGAATGGGATACCGTTGTGACGCTATCTCCATAGGCCAAAGGTAATGGGTAAAGCAATAAGTCCGGGCTGATATCGATGGCATCGGAAAAATGAAATACCAAATCATTGTATTCGAATATGGATGATCCAATTCCGATTCCCTGTAGACACAAACTATCCGGACTAACTTTTTGGAACGAATAAATCTCTCCTTCAATTTTATCAAAATAATACGTATGGATTAAATTACCCAGGTTACCAATATAGCGGGTCACAATATTGGCAGCGGGATACTGTTCGTTAAATGGTGCTGAATCGGGTGGAACAATTTGCTGTCGATTCAATATTCCCGGAATTTCGTAATCAAATGTCCAGGTTTGATTTTCGCCGGGCAAGCCCGGATCAACTTCGATACTTTCGACGGTGTCATCTTCAGTGAAAAAGATGGTACTAATTGCGTTAGGAACATCATCGGCGGTAACTGTTATTTGAGCAGATAAGCGTGGTTGTTGCATAAAAACATGCATGCAGAAAAAAATTGTGCCAGATACAAAATATCGGAAATTGTTTCTCATGACATTTTCCTTTCTATTTTGATTGATGCGTTGCATATCATGATATTTGCACGACAATCTAATTTTACGAGGCACACTTTGGAGTAATCTATGTAATTAATATCAGGGATCAAAAATACTGGAATTTTATGGGAAGTTAATTTATCAGCGGGGTAACGATAACTGACGTTTGAATTATTAGAATCTTACAGTAGCATGGTTTTTCATTCGAGCAAAATCGATTAAAAGTGTCACGGACCACATTAATAGTGGCAACTCCGGTACTTCTCCCACACAAAATTAGTGGCAAAAAACAGGAATCGCCTTAAAGGCAGCATGCTTTATTGAAGCAGAACGATTGACCTATTTAAGATGCTGGTCTACTTTGCGAGCATCATTTTTCGAATTATGGCACTGTTGAACGCCTGCAATTTATAGTAGTACAAACCGGATGCTACATTTAATCCATTATCATCCAGCCCATTCCAAATAAATGTATGTTGTCCGGCATTTTGAAATTCATTTACCAGTTCGATTATTTTTTGGCCATACACATTATAAATTAGTATTTGGACATTTCCGCTTATCGGCAGAATATATGATATTCTCGTTGATTGGTTAAACGGATTCGGATTGTTTTGTTTAAGCTGAAAGGTGCCGGCAATAAGGATGTCAACATGAATTGGATCGGAAAGTGTGCACGTACCATTTGTATCAATTTGCTTGAGTCTATAAATATAACTTGTTTTATGAATGTCAGCATCGATAAACGTATAGTGATGGACTTCACTGGTAGTTCCATGTCCGGCAATAAAGCCAATCTTGTTGAACGATCTGCGAATGCTATCAAATCGCTGGACATCAAATCCGTAATTGTTACTTTCCGAGACTGTTGACCATTGCAACACAACAGCTCCATTCACAACTGTTCCTGAAAAAGCTGATATTTCCACAGGAACTGAACTTGAAATCAACGTATCAATTACATTTGAAAATCCACTTTCCTCACCAGCGAATGTTACAGAAGTAGCCACATAATAATAACGCGAATTTGGTTTAATCGTTATATCTAAATAAACTGTATCCGGATAGTCAACAATATCCAACAACCGAAAACTGGAATCGACATGTGTTGTTCGGTATATATTGAAATGGGAAATATTTCCAGTCGCGGGGTTCCAGGCTAAGTTAACTGATTGTGCTAATGCGGTATATGAAGTTAAAATCAAATAACAAACGAAAATCAGGCTACAACGAATATTTTGTTCTACATTCATATAATTGCCTTAATGATATTTGTCACACAAGTGATTTTACAGCATTATGCTGAAATCATCATCACAATTTATATACCACATTTTAAGCGGAATCTACAATTATGCTATTTATCAATTACTTAAACTAAATTAGTAGCACATAATTTATCAACAATCATATACAATTTTGTACTCCAAACACATTGATGTAATTACTTTAAATATTAAATCAGCTAGGGTGATTTAATAAATCTGAGATTACTTGGCGGATGTGGTTGTGATGGCTGGTGAATTTCATACGAGCCAATGTCAGGAGCTGAACCTTTATATTTGAGACATACTCCCTGATTTTTTGTCCATGCCAAACTTCTGTCGAGCGTTATTAAATTAGAACTATAATCTACCGCAACAATAATGGCCAGTTGATCTGTTCCCCAAAATTGGATACTATCCCCCTGGACAATCCCCCAGCCATCTGTAAAGTATCCGGCATCATCTACCTGAAATGAAGATCCGGAACCGGTTTCCGAAATTATTATTGTCAGATGTGTACCGGCGTCCTTACACGGACTTTCAGGTTCAAGCCGCAAGTCCGGATAATCAACGTCCATCGGATCACCCAGCACAATATCAGCATTTACAAATTTGGGATTTCCCATTTCGTCGCCATCCCAATTATTATTGACAGTTTGTTCGAGAATATCAACATGATAGGTACCATACGGAATGCGATGCTTATACAACAAGTTGTTCTTAAGCGTATTGTATTTGATAATAAGTGGTCCGCTGTATAAACCGAAACCAATTCCGGAATTCATGTGATCATCCGGGTCCTGATCATTCAGGCCATTAACAAAAAAAGTGTTATTATATATTTTATTGTAAACTATATCTGAATAATAGCTGCTAGTTACAGTCATGCTTAGTCCTGCCCGGTCATTGAAATAGAATTGATTAAAGCGGACAATATTATAGCTTGTGTTCATTGCCATTCCTGATGCACCAATATTATCCGGTGGATCGGCTGAATAGGCAATCCTGTTTTCATCGAAAAGATTACGCCCGGAATTATCCGGATAGCCGGAAAAGTAAACATTACGATCGCCATACAGAATCGCACCACGATCCGACTCTTCCGTTCCCATTGACCAGGGCTCATTGTGAAAATAATTCCGACGAATCACATTAAACATACTGAAAATACCTAAAATATGATGCCCGCCGTGAAAGAACAAATTATCTTCAAGCAAATTATAATTTGAATAATCAGTCTTCGATTCTTCATCCCCAATATCAAGGATGGAGCCGACATCGTCATAATGGTAATACCCATAATTTGAAAATTGACAATGGTGGACCCAATTGTAAGCAGAATTTCTATAGATGAGTGAACCGTTCCAGCCAACATTTCGCCCATGATCAAAAATACAATTTTCGATTGTGTTATGTTTGGAATTGTTTTGAAGAATGAGAAAATTGTCCAGGTTGTAAAATTGAATTCCACGAACAACAACGAATGATTTTCCATCTAAAAAGATGCCGATCGTGGTGTTTGAAATTGTAATCTCTTCATTAGCATAATTCGCATAGGTTATCGGCAGCGCGGAATTGCCCGAATTATCAGGCGCGATATATGAATTGTATGTCCCCTGTCTGATGAAGACAGTATCGCCTGCCTTTAGTACATGATTTGCTTTTGTGATAGTTTTCCAAGGTTGCGTTATACTTCCTGAATTTTGATCGCTGGCGCCGGCATTACTTTGATCCACATAATACGTACCTGCGGCTAATGAATCAACCGCCGGCAAAATAAACAAAAGAAGTAAAATGACTGATTTATTTTTCATGGTATTCAAATCCAGCTTTGATCAATGCACGAGTTTAATTCTATCAAATTATACGGCATTTACATTAGTGAGAGCAAATAAACGACTTTTCATTTTATGAATCGAAGATGCTTCGGAGGGTCAGGATGCCGTAACGGGTGTGGATATACAAGTGGTTTATAAAATTCAGTCCATGTGTTCGTAGCAGTCGCCTTGTAAAGAACACCGGTAATAGCCGAATCGGGATGAGCGCCAACTTTTCCGGTCAAATCGGTGACGGATTGATTTGTTGCCCAATAGCCAACGCCGGTTGTGCATGTGACAGGCCGATCAGCCAGCTTACCATAACCGACACCTTGCGTGCCATCAAATTTTTTATTATCAACCCGAGTATCATAAAAATAGTCTCTGTTAACCAGCGGGATATCCCCAACATGCTGGCCTTCATCAACAATAAAATATTCACCTTTATAATTTAATCTATTATTCCAATAATAACTGTCCGAAACATGCTGCGGCTGTCCATCCGGCGCAGTCAGCGGAGGGTTTCCGGAGTCATCGTATTCTTCCCGGACCTGAATTTCAAACATGTCATTGGTGGAATTTTTATTATTGAAATAGACAAACGCCTGCCCACCGCGTTGATCAAGCAATCGTACATCATAATTCCCCGTGATATTATTGCCGTATATTTCACTGCCAAAGGTTGAACACATTCCTTCTGTCGGGGATTGGTTGCCATGCATGTCGAACATCGGCTCCATATCAAATGTAATTTTAATATCATTATATCTGCATGCATAACGCCCGCTAAATTGGCCATCGGATACAGCACCACTGATACCTTCAAAAATATTATCTTCGACGTACATGCAATCCTCGTTTGCGCCAGGTGTATAAGTAATATATTCCCACCATGAGCAATCGGCATTGGGATCGGCCTTTATCGGCCAGAAACACGGTTCGAAAATATTGTTATCAATAACACCGAACATCGTGAAATGCCATATGTACTGCGCGGACAAATCAGTTCCTCGTGGTCCCTTGAAACGATTGTGATCGATCCGAACTTTCGTCTGAATCTGAAATGGGTGAAATATATTGTCATGGCCTAAAAAAATCCCCCTGCTTTTACCAGCACAATCGAGTGTAAATCCGGAAAATCTAAACGGTGTGTTCAGATTATAATTGGATGGATTATACATTATCAATGGATCGTCTGAATTAAAATTACTTATAATACATGTGCTATCCATACCAGCGCCGATCAGGATCACTCCTTTTCGAATTGTATATGTATCACTCCAAACTGCTGTATCTGCTGGAAAATGAATTGTATCGCCAACCGAAGCATAATTTTCAATATAGTTGATAAACGTCGTTCGTTCAACATTGGGTGCCTGCCATTCAGCAGCATTACTGGCAGAAGTCAAAAGAAAAATTGTCATGTACTTTACAAATTTCATAATTAACTCCTCAATGGAAGTCAGCGTTAATTGCTACATGCATTGATTGTCTATGTGGAAATAATTGTGCCATAGTATGTGTGGGCCTGTTTTAAATAGCTAATCCATTAATTTTCAAATTGTTTTAAAGAGCGAGTGTACATGATTTCATTGACATAATTGTAATCAGAATTTCAACAATGTCTATAAAAAATAGCATCACGTTTTTATGAATAGCTCTTTCCCATAATACCAGAATTCAACTAGTTGTTGTTTTCCTCTTGGAATACATACTAAAATTCCGGTATATAAAATCATTAGTACTAAAACAAGACTAATAATTACCTGCAATGTACCTGTTGGATAAATATGTTTGGGAATGATCGCCAGAAGAATACCGGCTGCCCAGCTAGCCAACATAGGAATATTAATATTTTTTACTATTAAATTAATATCAACTGGAGTACCATGCAGACAATAAAAAAACGACCAAATTAGCGAAATATAGCTCGCTAATACATATGCATACGCAATCCCAATAGGTCCCCAGGAGATACCAATTACGAACGCAATGATAATAATAAGGCCATTTATGCTGCCCCATTTAAGGTATCTTCTCGTTTTATTGCAGGAAATCATGATGAGTTGGAACGTCGCTACCAAAGGCCTGAAAAATCCACCGATAGCAATCAATCTAAGAATCGGGGCTGCACTTACCCAGTTATCACCTAATAGCAATAAAATGACATTCTCCGGTTTCATTATTAATAAAACCACAATCGGCATATAAATGAAGGACATAATTGATAATAATCTACTATAGAAATTCCTGAATCTGCTTGGATCACTTTGGAGTGCACTTAATGGAGAAAGTCCGATATCCCAAAAAACCATGCGAATCTGTTCAACCGGCATCATTGCCACCTGATATGTCTTTGCATATAAGCCTAAATTATTTGCCCCATAAAAGCGACCAATCAGGATGCGATCAATATTGCGGCTAAAATACTGGATAATTTCATAGGCAGAAATATCAGTTCCAAATTGTAAGCTTGATTTTAGATCGATTTTTAATTTTGGTAAGCCCGGTATCCACCGACAAAATACCCAGGCGCCGAGTGCAAAGAGAGCTGCGGAAACCACCTCACTTGCCACCAATGCCCATACACCAAATCCTCGAAGTGCCAGCATAATCGCAATGAAAAATCCACTCAAATTTGAAGTAATTGTGATAATACCTAAATAACCAAATTTCATCTGCCGCTCGAGCAATGCCCGATGCTGGACAGTTAGCCCGCCAAACAAAAAAACAACTGATAATACAATGCAAATATAGAACAAACGACTTTCGCCGTAGAACCAAACCAGTACCGGTGCAAGACATATTAAAACAATCATAATAGCAATCGCAAAACTCAAATTTATCCAAAAGAGCGTACTTATTTCATCATGCGTTATCTCCTCCCGTTGCACAGTTAATGTGCCAAGTCCCAGTTCCCGGAAAGACCGGGCGAATTCAGTAACTGCGATTACCATGGCCAACAATCCAAATTCCTGAGGCATTAATAATCTGGCCAACACCATCGTCGAAGCGATACTGAACATAAATGAGAAACCATTGGTGAGAACTTTATAAAATCCACTTTGTAATGATTTTCGTTTCAAATCACTTTTTATTTGATCGCGTTTGAACCAACCATAATCGCATTTTGTATGTGTATTTTTCATTTTATCTGGCAAAAAACCCTTAAGCACTACATTGAAAGTCAGTTGTTGAAGTGCATAGCGACCCAGTGGTGTCATGCTCACATCTGTTCGGAGCGTAAACTCAAACCATATGTTAACATCGTTCTATTGATGAACATATTATCCCAACCATCCGAGATATGGTATCCATTAGTCAGATTGGTTCGGATGGACCGTTGGTGCATTTTCTGCATTTTTTTAGATAACCACTGAACATGATGCTTAACATATCCAATCATAAAACGCGGATACGTGGTTACTGACAAAGGTACCATCGGACGAAAGCTGGCATAGGTGATAATTTTTCCCATGTCCGGATTCAAAATTGCCATTGCCATTGTTTGAACCTTACAGTCACCACAGAGTTTTTTGTGATTTCCCCAAAGTACAGGCGGTACGCGCAATGCCAATTCCATGGCAGCATAACTACCGTAAGGTTCTAACTGATAACCGGCTCTATTATAGGCGGACATAATAAATGACGAGTATCGTGCTGTTTGTAACAATTGAAACAAGCGGATATAATCCATGTCGTTTGTATCGCTTAGCCGGAATGTATCTTTGACTTTTTGAAACTGTGCCAGCAGAGAACTATAAAGTTCATCCCAAAATCCGTTTTCGATAAACAGATACTTCCGGGCCACGTCGAGCTTGGCTTCGATAAATTCAGGGATTGATGTCCACTTTATTGGCCAAAATAATTGACTTCCAAATGCGCCACCAAAACCCAATGCATAAGCCTGCGAACTTTCTATGAGAGGTGTGATTGAATGATTGTACGCCGGGGTCAGTCCTTCGGTAATCTTATAGAATCGTTCTTCGTCACGATCTGTCTGAAAATAATAAACATCAAGCGGGATTCCCCGTGCTTTGGCAACTCTGCGTGCTACCTTCAAATCTTTCACAGAATTTGCATTTCGCGACGATACAGCAATACGAAACTTGATATTGCTATAATAATCAGCTGCAACTGCTGCGACAAGCCTGGTATCACGTCCGCCAGTAAGCGAGGCTGCAACTAATGAATCTTTAAACTCTTTGCGACGAGTGATAAACTTTAAGATTGCTATCAGATCAATTGCCAGCCTGGCGCAATCCGACTCTTTATTATTATCAATCGAATAAACTACTGGAGTGACTCTGAAACTTGAATCTGCCAGGTTTATTGTCAAATATTCATAAGGCAATAGCCATTTTATGCGTTTATGTTTTGTGGACTGACCAAGCCAACCTGGGAAAATAACATAGCGCATGGAAAGAAATTCGAAAATCTTGTTTTCATCTAAATCGTTAACAGTTGTTTGTAAAAACGTTTCTAGTTTTGTAAATGATGATGATACCGCATGGCTGGTGATTGAATAAAAAATGTTTCTGCTGCTTATAAAATCTGTGAACAGATAGATATGATTATTCTTCTTTATCAAAATGACAAACTGGCCGACCAGATTCATCTTTAAATCAACGATTTGAGATTCATCAAATGAATCCAGGATGGTTGTAAGTGTCTGTAGCTTTGATTCGCATTCGATATGACAAGTATATCCAATTAAAATAATAGCATCGTCACCCTTAACAAGTTGGGTGAAGGTTTCTTGCTTGCCATAAACACAACATTTTGCCCGGCTATCTAAATTGATAATGGTTGATTCTTCATCAGCATGCGTTTCGTGCGTAGACGTTGTATTCAACTGCAACAGAACGTTAGCCACTCTTGATATCCTCCATCAGTTTTTTTAATATCGATGAGAAATCGCTAAATGTTCCTGGTAAGAGTAATAAATCTGAGCGACGCAAATGGTTAGAAAAAACAGAAAGTCGACTGCAGGACTATCAATATTTAGAATCGCTAATTGATGAAATGCAGCGTTTCAAAAAGTTAACACCTTCGTAATTACCCAACGCCCTCGCTCTGAATACTTGAATATGCATTGAAGCTGGAGTAGCTTCCCGATTTAACGTATAGGGATTGGCACCAATTAAATTTAAACCTGGTAGAGTTGTCATCGCGGCCTTATATCCATTTTGTTTAAGAATTTCGGCGATATCAAATTCAGGATTTCTGTGTGCTCCAAAGGGGTAGGCGAAGTAATCCACTTTTCTTCCTGTTATTCGTTCTAACTTTATTTTATCTTCTGCGATTTCGTATTCAAGTTTACCCCTGTCACGCAGATATGCCAGATTGCAATGATTTAATGTATGTCCTCCCACAGTAAAGCCTTGATCAACCATCCGTTCAATATCTTCATATTTAAGACATCCCTTGTCTTCCTGATTCGTCGATGGCTGTGCCATTAGTTTCGTTCTAATAAATTCGGATTCCGCTTCCCGCGAAAGGTTAACAAAACCGGATGAGATGAAGAATGTTGCAGGCAAGTTTAGCCTGGTTAAAATTGGCATTGCATACGTGAAGTTGCTCCGATATCCATCATCAAATGTAATAACGATGTTCATTTTCTCGGAAGATAAATTTTCAGAAAAAAAATCATCGATACTCACAACATTGGTGAATCGCTTCAGAAAGCGCATTTTATTTACAAACGAAGTGATTTCTATGCTCGAGATATCGTGAAAGATTATGAACAGTGCAAAGGATTTTCGTTGCAGCCGGGAAATTAAGTCTCTTACTTTGGAATACCCTAAATAATACAATAATAATACTGTGAGATCTTGTCTACGTATCAATGGAGTGTCCTGAATTTGTTCGAATATCATTAATCGTATGTGTCACAAACGCATATTACTGTCTGACTTCATCGACGAAGAAATGACCGCCATAAACATTACACTTGCTGTCATATGAGAAGTAAGTGTGTTTAATGAAGTTTCAGCCACATTATGAACGACAAGCATAAGCAAAAAAACAATCCATAGACTGGCCCAATAAAAATCTGTGTACAGTAAGCTTTGTGCTTTACGACAGGATGATATTATGAAAACAGAAATAAGGAATAATCCCATAATTCCGGTTTCCAGCATCACATCCAAATAGCCACTATGTGCATCGCTAATTTCAAAATTCATTCGACTTGTATTCGTCCAGAAAGCCCCGAAGCCATGTCCGAGGATAATCCGTTGCGTCGCCACGGGCAGAAGATTTGCCCAGACTTCTGTCCGTCCCGTTAAGGTACCATCTCTACCGAGAGCACCCGTGATATCAGAGGTTGCCAAACCTCCTTCAAATACACTAACAACTCCAAAAAAAATAACGATCACGATCACCAATTCAAATGGAATAGCACGCATATCTACTTTGCTTTTTTTCATCCAGAATAGTACAAAAAAAGCCATCAATCCAGCTAAAAAGGCCATAACAGCACTTGCGGAATATGCCTGAAGAGTAGGCCCAACAAGCAGCCGGAGCGTTAGCGCAAAAACTAATAATTCAGCGTACGTCTGATATTTTACAACTGCTCGATCAAGTCCTTGCCAACGTTTTATAAATGTCCAAATAAGGAAAAAAGCAGAAATCATACACAATCGTCCAAGCCCATTTTTCTGCATAGTAACGCCAATCCACATAATATCACCTGACCAACGCCCATATTCGACACCTCGAGTGGGGAAATATTTTATGAGTAACAGAGAAAACGGAATAAGTATAAATGCAGTCCGCCGGAGAATTGCCTGCATGGCTCGTTGCGGATTCTGTTCGGAAAGCATAACCAGCGCCATTAATACTGCAATAACTTCACGTATCCAGCGTTTAAACGAGATGAACGGAATGTCCGACCAAAAAATACTTAAAAACAGAAAATAGACAAACACAATCAACCATACATTTTTTCTTACTATATTCAGCCATTTCAGCTTTCGCCTGACGATCACCAATAGTCCCAGAGAAAATAAAATAAGTAGCGTAGCCTGATCCAGCGGACTCGATGTGACATCTTCCACTCTGCTTGTAAACGGAAACCATACGCCTAACGGTTTGCTGGCAGCGATCAATATCCATATTGTCGGCAACCACAGCGCCAAAGACATTTTCGGTACCTGCTTATAGTCGATGCGCAATAAAAATATGACGAATCCCAAACACATGACTAAAGCGACAATCGGCGGCATGAAACGTTTCCCTAATGATATTTAAGCCGACAAAGAGCGTCGGCTTAAAGCGATGATGAGCTGATGTTGACATAAGTAAATAAAACGAAACTGCGTTCACATCT
>JAFGDW010000043.1 GCA_016931935.1 Candidatus Zhuqueibacterota bacterium
AGATATGAACGCAGTTTCGTTTTATTTACTTATGTCAACATCAGCTCATCATCGCTTTAAGCCGACGCTCTTTGTCGGCTTAAATGGAATTAGAACGACTAGCTTGAAAATTATTAGTTTGTTGAATCGTGTATTACAAGGAAACATTGACTATACGTTAAAGTCAAAATGGAAATGGAAATGGGAATTATAATCACAATGTTTTAATCCAGTAAAACATGATAATATGTACTCTTTTCGAAGTAGTTTTAGGATTGGAGTAAAGCGATTCCATCGCTCTGAGCGATGGAATCGCTATTGATTAACCTTAAAACCAATTCGGTACAAATATATAAGTGTTTTTGGGATTTTCGCTTTGCAATCTTTACCCATCTTTCTTGGCCGAGAGAAATAATAATGATCAAATCTCAAGACCACTTTGTTGGTTGTAACGAATTCATTTCATCCCAAAGCCACCATTATCCGTTCTTCAATGCTGCTTTAATCCGTTCCGGGCTCATTGGCATCTGGGACACGCGAACACCAATCGCATCGTAAATCGCGTTGGCAATGGCGCCGCCCATAGTAATAATCGCCGGCTCGCCGCCGCCATGTGCTGCCGGGTCCTTTGAATCGATAATAACGGTTTCAATTTGGGGCAGCCAGGAAAAGCGAGGAAGTTCATAGGCATCGAAATTGGTGTCGATAATGTGTCCGCCTTCGAAATGGATGTCTTCTGTCAGAGCATATCCCAACCCCATCGTAATGCAGCCTTCCATTTGGATGATCGCACCTTCCGGGTTCACACAAAGTCCCATATCCTGGGCGCACACCACACGCTTCACTTGCACGTGTCCAGTATCACGATTGACGTCTACTTGAGCAATCGTGGCGACAAACGTATCGGCATCAATGCCCAATGCAATTCCAATACCGCGACCACTTGGTGGTTTAGCGGGGGTATATCCAAATTTATCCGCTGCGGTTTTCAAGCAGGTTAGCAACTGCTCATGCTTCAAATTTTTCAGGCGGAATTCCATCGGATCGATGCCTGCTTTAGCGGCCATGATGTCAATCTGCGATTCCCGGGCAAAGGTGTTGGTGTTATTGGCCGGGGCGCGCCATGGGCCGGTAGCAAATGGATGCGCACCACGCGCATTGTATGAACTCGTGCTGTAATTGGGGATCTCATAAAAATGCTCTGCGCCTCTGTCACCAGCAAAATAAACCTGATAATCCCACGTAACAATGGCGCCGCTATCAGAAATTCCGGATTTAATTTTCACGACCGCTGCAGGCCGGAATGTATCGTAGAAAAATTCTTCCGCACGATTCCAGGCGACCTGCACAGGTTTACCTGTAATTTTTGAAAGCCGGGCCGCCTCAACAGCCTGCTGATGGGGACTCTTGCCTCCAAATCCGCCGCCGACAAATGGTGTAAGCACATGGACTTTTTCTGCCGGGAAGCCCAGCGCTTCTGCAATACTATCCTTCGCAGCAAACGGTCGCTGTGTGCCCACCCATGCGGTCGCTTTATTACCTTTAACATCGACAATAGCCGTGTGTGTTTCCATCGGAGCGTGGGCAACGTAGCCATCATAAAACGTCGTTTCGAATGTCTCTGCTGCTAGTTTTGCTCCTTGAGCAACATCACCAGCCTGGGAAATTATTTCTTTTTCCGACGGGTAATTCAGCAGATAATCGAAAATTGATTTTTCATCAACTTTGGCTTGCGGGGTATCATATTCGGCTTTAATCAACGCCCGGGCTTTGTCGGCGATATCCGGATGTTTGTGTAACACGGCAATTAAATCATTCTCCCGAATAACAATCGCTCCTTCAACTTTTTCCGCCTTCGATGTATCAACACTGATTAATTTTGCATCATGTGCCGGCGGGCGCAGCACTTTAGCGTACAACATGTCAGGTAAGCGAATGTCACCGGCGTACTTTGCTTCGCCTTTTACTTTTTCGAGTGCATCGCGTCTCAAAAAAGATTTACCCATAATTTTATATTGTGTTTTATCTTTGATCGCTACATCACCGCTTACATGTCGTTCGATTATTTTGCCTTTTGTCAACTGCGCGTATGATATTCGGCGGTCACGATTGCCTTTTTCAAACACGATACCATCTTCCACTGTCAATTTGCTGATCGCTACATTAAGTTGTTCCGCTGCGAGTTCAATTAAAACGGCGCGAGCTTCAGCAGCAGCCTTTCTCATATACGGACCAAAATGCCTGGTCGTAAGTGAGCCAAACGTCCCCATATCCCAGACACTCCTGTCGGTATCTCCCATCACCATGTCAACGCTGTCAATCGAAACATCCAGTTCATCCGCCAGCATCTGAGCTAATGATGTGATGATACCCTGTCCCATTTCAATTTTACCTGTCAAACAAGCGACTCGGCCATCAGCGCCGATGAGCAAATAAGCATTGAAATCGGATGGATAATCCCGGCGACCGCGTTGCGCTAACAGTTCAGCATCGCCAATTGTAAACAGAACAACCAGACCGCCGCAAAATCGTTTCAGGAAGTCGCGCCTGTTCAGAGGAAATTGAAGGATGTTGTCTCGAAAATCGAGTTCCATGTAATCATCATTTTTCATCTTCATGGCTATTTTCCTCCTTGCATAATTTTAGCTGCTGATTGAATCGCCTGAACGATCCGGTTGTGCGCTCCGCAACGGCAGAGGTTGTCGTCCATATTTTCTATGATGTCTTTCATGGATGGGTTGGGATTTTTTATTATCATGCTGTACGCATTTAGAATCATTCCCGGTGTACAAAATCCACACTGCAGGGCGTCGTGATCAACAAATGCTTGTTGAATGGGATGGAGAGCGCCATTATTTGATAACCCTTCGATCGTGATTACATGTTTCCCTTTAATATCTTTTAATGAAGTTTGGCATGACCTGATGGCTTCATTATCAACTAATACCGTGCACGCACCACAAAATCCCTCTCCACAGCCGAATTTCGTGCCTGTCAGGTTTAAATCCGTTCGCAGCACCCAAAGAAGCATTCGATCACTATCGGTGGTGACACTGATTGGTTCACCGTTAAGTGTAAATGTTATTTTTTCATTCATATTCGAACCTCTATTTTGGATTTGCCTGGCGTCTATCTGAAAACATCAATAATAAAATATTGGCTCCAGTTATCGGATAGACTCCAGGTGAAGTCGATGCATTTTCACCTTTGCCTATACTTGTGTTGTATTCAAAAAATTTAAATTAATCTTGCCCACTGCAACTTAGATAGAGTCCAAAAATAAGTATCCTTTCAAAAAATTAGGGGAACTCAACATTGTTGTTCATGCTTCGACGGAGTTTATCCTGAGCTTGATGAAGGGCTCAGCATGAAGCTACGCTGGCGCTTCACACTGAGTCCCGACGGGTCAGGAAAGTGTGAAAGTAGGAAATCTTGATACAACGACCATTAATTATTGAACAGATACAAAAATACAATGGCAAACTATTCAAATCATACGCATTTGTCACTACTTCAATAAAATGAGTAATCGGTTATCGGTGATACACCGATAACCTTTCCCGCTGCAATTTGGCGGGATTACCAATACATTCAGTCTGTGTGCGAATATTGATGTTATTATTAGGGACACAAAATGGTAATTTATTTTTGAACAACTACCCAGTACAGCGTTTCAAAAATCTTTGTGGCGTTTGTTAATGTTATTTCCACGTCGCGCCAAATGAAAATTAAATCATAAATACTGCAAAACGTATGAGCCCGTGTACATGTCTGCCTATAGCGTGGATAATACTTTTGGCCACGTAAAATAGAATGTACTGCCTCTGCCGGGTATCGATTCCACCCACACCATCCCACCAGCCTGTTCGACGATTTTTTTGACCAACGTCAAACCGATGCCGGTGCATTCGACATCATCTCGGGATTGCAATGTTTGAAATATCTGGAAAATTCGTTGATAATTACTTTTATCGATACCGGGACCGTTATCGGCTACAGCAAATTGCCACTTATCATCGCTCTCCTTGCTGGAAATGTTGATACGTCCATCCGGTTTATCCATAAACTTAATCGCATTGCTAATCAGGTTCTGGAACAGTTGCGTTATTCGAATTCGGCTGCCGTGGATGACCGGTAGTGTACTATCCACATTGATGGTAATTCGTTCAGGAGCCGCCAGACTTTCAACAATTTCTTTTACTAGTTCAGTCAATACGATTGCATCCTGCTGTTCATCAATTCTACCGACCCGCGAATATTCCAGGACGCCATTAATCAATTGCCCCATCCGTCGAACGCGTCCTATAAGTAGTTCCAGCTTTAGCTTACCCTGTTCATCGAATTTATCAGTATAATCGTCGTACAGCCAGGTTGCCAGTTGACTAACAGCACGCAATGGTGCTTTCAAATCGTGCGAGATAATATAGGCAAATTCCTTTAACTCCTGATTCACCGCTTCAAGTTGAGCAGTACGTTTGATAACCCGTTGCTCTAATTCATCATTCAGTTTGCGAATGACCGCTTCAGCCTTTTTCCGTTCAGTAATGTCCCTGCTGATGCCACGAAAGCCCAGCAGCTCACCATTTTGGGAGATAATCGGGGCAGCATTGGTCTCCAGGGCAATTCGTCGGCCATCACGATGTAAGCTGATATTTTCCAGGTTATGAAGCGGTTGGTATTGCTTTGCGGCGTCATTAAAGCTGACTTTTATTCGGTCTACATCATCGGGATGGATATGCCAATACGGTGTTTTACCGATAATTTCCTGCGGTGTATATCCCAACACCTGCTTCCCCTGAGGACTGGAATAAGTGAAGATGGCGTGTTGGTCAATTTGCCAGATCCAATCGTTACTTGTCTCTACCAGCGATCGAAAGCGGCTTTCGCTATCAGCAAGTTCCTGGGTGCGCTGCTCAACAAGACGCTCCACCAATTCATTGTGATGAATGAGCAACATCACAATGATTGCAATCAATAAGGTAAACGCCATCCCGGTGGCGAACAACCATCCTGCCTGTAGAAGCCGGTGCTGCCTGAAGAAAAAATTCGACGGGGCGGCCGTTAACGACCAACGTCGTGTTCCAACAGTAATCGTCTGTGTACTGGTAAACAAACGATCAGCCATACTCGACGTGGAATCAATGGCACAAGTTTCACACAGTGCCTCATGTCGATATAAAAATGTTCTGGTAGTATCATCTTCTCCGCCAACTGCTAAATCCTGTATAGTAACCGTTATGTGCTGATGTTCACGATTTCGAATTATTCGCTCGAAAAGCCCTTCGATTTGAAATATTCCTCCGACAAATGATTGCAGGGTATTGCGACGTGACGTTACATTGGTTGCCGGTGGATTCGATTCATAAATCGGTAGGAGAATGATAATACCGCGCTTTGATTGTTCATTCTGAATAATGTCGATAGGACCTGAGGCGACAAGCATATTTTCATCAGTTGCCTGATGAATTGCCGACAGAATTTCCGGTTGTGTCGCGATGTCATAACCATGAATATCATACTGCTCGTTTCGCGGTTCTGCTATCGTGAATGGAAAATAGACATCGCGTTTTTTCGCCCGGACTAACTGTCCGTTGACATTAAATTCTCTAATTGAAAAATCTGTTATTTCACGGCGCATTCGTCGTTCAAACGCTTTGCGTGTACTGTTAGGTATAACGGGGATCCACCCGATGACATAAATGCCATCAAAGGCTGTCAGGTAGGGCTGTACAAAAATTGAAAATTCTTCGTGCGTCACCATTTCAGATGACAAGAAAAAACTTTTCAGTGACGAAATTGCCGTTTCCAACCGTACCATTTCGGTTTCCAGCGCGGAAGCATAATCCTTCAACGCTTTATCCAATTCGATTTGATAGCGGTAATTTTGCCAGTTTTTACCGAGTTTCCATGCCACAAGCGATAGAATCGTCCCAACAATAACGATCATTATCAGGAACGTCCAATTTAGATATGTTTTTCGGGTACGCTTTTTCATTAATAACCTCCCAACGCTGAATCAAATCAGACACCCAAATCCCATCATGTGCCCCGATTGAACATTCAAATGTATTTTTTACGTCCAATTTTTCAACAATTGAACAAGTCGGACATTTTTGAAATGCTCTATTCCACTTCGAATGCAGAGTTCATTGAATTAGCGTTTGCTATTTCTTGCCGAAATGCAACAAAATGATTTCAAAATTTTACTCAATCTCAAGAATAAACCAATATCAAATCTAATGACAGTAAATCAACTCGTGCCAAAAATTCTGTCATTTACTGGAATGACACGCCCGGCAGCATAGTTACTTTATCTGATTTATAAAACGTAATTTACGAAATAATTAAAAAAGAGTCAAGCTGCAATTTCAGGCTTCATTATTAAGATGCAATTGAAATAATTTTTTGTTTTGAAAATATATTAAATCCGGACAGGTACTATTTAGGATTCCATGCTGTTTCATGCATGTAAAACCTGTCACGGGTGATTAAAGATTATGACAAAACTGTCGATATTATTCGTTGGTGAAGTATCTATTTTGAGGATTCCCATGATCGGCAGTATTGGCGGACAAACGAATTGCATGAATGGATGTGCTCCTAACTCGATGAACCGAGCTTATGGCGCTGCACGTTCCTATCAGGCATTTAGTACGTCGCCATCCAAAGCGGGACAGAAAAATCCAAAAGAACTTTCAGAGGAAGATCAAAAGACAGTTGATGAACTAAAAAAACGGGATCAGGAAGTCCGGGCGCATGAGCAAGCCCATAAAACTATGGGGGGACAATACGTGATCGGCGGTGCGTCGTTCGAGTATGAGACCGGACCGGATGGCAAACGTTACGCCGTTGGCGGCGAAGTACAAATCGACGTCACTCCAATCAAAGATGATCCGGAAGCAACGATTCGAAAAATGCAGCAGGTTCGCAAAGCAGCATTGGCGCCAGCAAAACCATCGGCACAGGACCGGCGAGTCGCTGCATTGGCCAGTCAAAAAATGGCCGAGGCATCACGGGAATTGAATGCGCAGAAATCCGAAGATGCACAAACCGGGACAGGTAAAGTTGGCAAGCAAAAGGCTAAAGCGGAGCCAGCGACGTATACACCCCAATTCTCATTTAACACGTCACATCTAATGGGACAGAATTTGAATATGATGGCATGATCATCACCGAATATCAATCAGATTCTTCGATAGACATTTCAAATAACAACGGGTTGTATTTTCACTGCAAATACAACCCGTTGTTCAATTTCAATTATCATTGCTAAATATCAATTATTGACAAATGCACCATTGTCTGATTCAGCAATTGATAAGCGATTTCACCAAGCGCAAACGGACCTCTAATTCCAGCCGTGTCCTTACCTTCCAATTCACCATACAGATAATTCAGCAAGCAATTGCATGAAAATTGAACATTCTCACTGACCCCTTCAGGGATTTCAGATCGAAACTTTTCGGCATAATTGGGAACGGGTTTAGAGAGTTTATATTTTACACCTTTGAACACCGGGCACCATAAAATCACGCGCTTTTCTTGCTCATCAATCTGTTTTAGACTCGTGTTCATCAGGGCGCCATAAAAATCTGCAATAACCGGACATTTTATATCATATTTAATTTCGAGCAAATAATCAGCAAAATTTCGCTTGAAACCATTAATAAAAACATCGGTTGCATCATAGCTGTCCTGCAAAAATTCAATGACATCACCTTCGCTATCCTGTTCAAATATATTGACAATATCAATAACAGGAATTTTGTTTGCTGGCAAGCTCACGTTTAGTACAATCGCGCCATTCTCCATGACTTTCTTTTCCCGGCCGTCAATAATTTTCGGCGTTATTTTTCCCATATCTTCTAAAGCAACGCCAGAAACCCAACCCGCGAGCGGGTGCATAGCAAATTGTGGAAAGAGAGGCGCTTCCATAGCAAATTTTTCGAAGGTCGGACTCATCGAGGGCATAGTCATCAGCATAAAACCATTTTCCGGTCCTTCAACATAAATATTCTGAATTGAATTTTCGTCAAATACCTTGACTTCAACTTTTGTTGCGTAGTCAGGAATTTCAGCAGCAAATATCTGCTCCTGGTTAAAACAGCCGCCGTCTTGCGCAACAAAATATGGCATCGTTCCGGCGATCCAGTCCCCTTTGTGCAATTTCATCAACGCATTTTCATCACCAGCCAACGATAACTTTTTACCGGCGTCTATCATTTCGTTTAATGTATCAACATCATAGAGTTTTTGTTCCATTTTACATTCCTCCCAACAGTTCACTTAAATCATTCGCAACTAGAGGATTATTTATATTTTTCTTGAAAAAAGTCTGAAGTTCGTCTATAGACTTTTTCATTTCCTGAGCTGTTTTAATTTTGTTAAAGTTTATCTTTAGCCGGGCCAACAATATTTTTGTTGCCAGAAATTTAAAATTATAGGATTTGTCTACCAGGATAGCCGCCTCCCAGCGCTTGTCAAATGAACTGGGTACATTCATTGTCCTATATCTCCTTCATTTTGATTTTGATTTTAATCCATTTTAAGCCGATCAAATGCACTTAATGGATCTTATTTTAATGAATATCGGCGGAAGGAATCGTCAACTTTATGTAAATTTAATTGTATTGTGTAATTATTAAATATTTGATGAAATAGGGTGGTTTAACAAATACACGAGGTATAAAATCGCCTTGTGATGTGATGAAAACTATCATGCTAGTGGAAATCAACTTAAAAAAGGGACACTAATTGATGTCCCTTTTTTCTTCTTTATGAATAATAAATTACTACAATTTCACTTCCAATAATTGCAGCCGCGCTTTCTTTCGATTTTTCTTGATATCATCCAAAATTGCCAACAGGCACGGGATAAAGAATAACGTCAAAACTGTGGAAACCAGCAAGCCGAACAGAATCACATTAGCTAACGGCGCCCACATTTCTGACATGCCGCCGATACCGAATGCCATCGGTAATAAACCGGATATAGTAGTCAATGATGTCAGAATAATCGGGCGTAACCGCAATCGGCCGGAATTGATAATGCTGCGCCAGTACTGCATCACCGTTAAATTTTCACTGGTGCGTCGCCTGTTAACAAAATCCAGCATCACGATGGCATCGTTCACCACAATACCTGCCAGCGCCACAAATCCGAACAACGCTGAAATACTGAAGGAATTGCGCGAAATAATCAATCCCAGCATAGCGCCAATCAACGCGAACGGGATGGTGGTCAGGATGATCATCGGTTGTGTGTACGAATCAAACTGCCAGCCAAGTATCAGGAAGATCAGGATCAATCCCATGAGAAATAACGGTGTGATGTCTTTAAAGACATTCATAAATTCTTCAAATTCACCGCCCAACTTAAAGGTGATGCCGGGATGCTCATTCTCCAGTTTGGGGAACAGCGCGACGATGTCTTTATTCACCTCATTTAATTTTGTAACCGATTCGTTAATTTCACCCAACACAAACACTGTGCGTTTCTGATCGAATCGTTTAATTTCATCGCGGCCGGGTTTAATTTCGAATTTCACCATATCGCGCAGTGCGACGGTTTGACCGGTCTGATTTGTCAATTTCAAATTCAGCACATCATCGATGGATGAACGACTGGATTTGTTGTATTTCACAATCACATCCACTTCGTCATCGGCATCGCGGTACTCGGTGGCTTCGATGCCGTCGAACGCGTAACGTACGTTCATGGCCACATATTGTGTGTGAAAGCCGTACATCGCCGACTTGGCCTCATCAACATCAATACGGATTTCCGGTTTGCCCGGCGGGAAATCGTCGGTGACATTCACTGTGCCCGGCATGGCGCGAATCGAATCCTGCAGCGCCAGCGATGCACGTTTGATATCATCAAAATATTTTCCCTGAACTTTCACGGAAATCGGCTTGCCCACTGGCGGACCACTGGACATCATTTCAAATTCCACCGAGGTGGGGCCACTGATAAATTTCGTCCGTTCGCGCATCATTGCCAGAAGTTTGCGGGTTGCCATACTACGTTCTTCCACCGGCTTCAACTGGAACAGCATCTGGCCGACGCTCTTCCGGGTTTTCCATTCGTTATTTCCCTGCATTAATCCCACATTCACAATGACTCCCTGAATATCATCCTGCGGAAGTTTATCAGCCTCGGCTTCAAACTTTTCGATAATGCGATCGGTTTCTTCGAGACTGGTGCCTTCCGGACATTGAATCAACACACGGAATTGGTCGAAATCTTCTTCTCCGAACATTTCAACACCAATTAGGGGAATCATCATTAAAGAAAGAATCAGTACAAGAATTAATCCACCGGATACCCAATACCGGCGCCTGATAATTTTAATCAAAAAATGGCCATAGGCTTTGCGCAGCACTTTGAAAAATTTTCGCTCGCCCCGCTCGTACACATTCGATTTCCTGGTCCAGTCGGCATAATGGGCTGGCAGCAGGAAAAATGCTTCAAACATCGACGCCACCAACGCCAGCGAAAACACCAACGGAATAATGCGCATGAACTTTCCCATTATACCCGGCAGTAACATCAACGGCAGGAACGCCGCAATATTCGTGCTGATAGATGAGATAATCGGCGACACCACCTCGCTCGTGCCGCGAATCGCTGATTCCACCGAATTGAATCCGAGCAGCCGGTAACGGTGGCAGTTTTCGATAACGATAATGGCATCGTCCACAATAATACCGAGCACCATCACCAGAGCAAACAGCGTGTTTCCGTTCAGTGTATATCCTGTAAAATTCATAAAAATAAATGTGATTAAAAATGAAATCGGAATACCCAACGCTGCCAGAAAAGCATTGGTTTTACCAAGGAACACGTACAGCACCAGCAAAATGAGCACCATGCCCCAGAGCGCATTATTTCGTAGGACGTTTATCACCCGCATAATGTAAACTGAGTTGTCGTTGGCCCAGCTCAGTTCCACGCCGTCCGGCACCTGTTCTTTGTATTTCGCCACCAGTCCCTTGACATCATCAATGACATCCGTTGTGTTGGCATCACTTTTTTTCGACATGGAAAAGGTGATGGAGTTTTTCTTGTTCAAACGCGAAATAATCTGGAGTTCTTCGCGCGTGTCGCTCACTTTTGCCACATCTTTGATGCGAATGAAGTCACTAGTTCCTGGCGAACGAATAATTGTATTTTCAATTTCAGAAACCGACTGATACTCACCGAGTGAACGGATACTGTATTCAGTCTTCCCAAAGGTTATTGTCCCGCCCGGTACATTCAAATTGCGTGCTTTGAGCGCGCCGGCAATTTCCATAAACGTCACACCAAGCGAATTCATTTTCACAGGGTCCATCTCCACCCAGATTTCACGCTCGGGCAAGCCAGATACCTGCACTTTAGCCACGCCGGGCATATCCTCCAGGTCTTCTTCCAGATCGTCAGCGATTTGCTGCGCGTTGCCTTCAGGGATGGTATACGCCATGATGATGTCGATCACCGGCAGGAAGTCGCCGCTATCGAACGAATCGATGATTGGGTCTTCGGCTTCATCAGGGAATACTACTTTGTCGATTTCCGCCTTGATATCGGTGTAATGCTCACGAAACTCCCGGTCCGACATATTTTCGAACTTCACCAATACAAATCCCAAACCTTCGACAGCATTGGATTGAATTTCATCGATGTTATTGATATCCTGAATTTCCGTTTCAATCGGGTCGACAATCAGACTCTCCACTTCGTCCGGGGCAGCGCCGGGATACGGCACGGTAATAAACACCCAGTTAAAATTGATTTCGGGATTCAGCTCGGTTGGCATATTAAATAATGACACAAACCCGAAAATGAATAACCCGATCATCAACAGATTCACCAATACATTATTTTTTACAGAAAATTGGGCTATGTTCATGACTATCTATTTCCTCTGTTTACAACGAATGTATTATTTTGTTCAATATACTTTCATTATTTATTGCGTAGTGCAGAGGGCATAGCGCATAGCGGATTTTGCTATGTACATGGCGCTATGCGCTTCTGCATAAAATTCCATTAATTCACGGCTTCAATGTAGACGGGTGTATCCACACCGAGTTTTTTCATGCCGACTGTCACGACCGTATCACCAACAGCCAGGCCATCATTCACAACCACGTACGAACCGAATGAACTGCCGGTGTCCACTTTCTTCAACACAGCTTTACCGCCCTGAATCTGATAAATGAATTTCGAGCCGTTGCGTGGCACAAGCGCGTAATCGGGCACCACCAGTTGTTGACCGAGATCGGTAACCAGCAATTCAACCCTGCACGACATGCCAGCCCTGATTTGGTTATCCGGTGTATTCACAACGTGAATTTCTGCCGTGAAGGCGCCTGTACTTTCATCAGCCTGGGGTGAAATGTATGCAACTTTCCCATCGAACTCGACATTGCCGAGCGCTCCGATTCGTACGGCTGCTTTATCACCAATGCGCAGTTTTCCCACCAAATCCTGGGCCACGCCCACCTGAATTTTCATTTGATTCATTTGAACGACACGGTACACTGGTGCGGTCGGCGTTACCATCGTTCCGATATCAATCGATTTGCGAGCGATCACTCCATTAATCGGCGTAGTAATGCGCGTCTCATGATACTGCTTTTCCATCATATCATAGTTTGCGCGCGCAGACAATAGTGATGCCTGTGCGGATTTGACGGCCAGTTTGGAGTTTTCAAATTCCAGGTCGGAAATATCACCGGCCTGATACAGTTCCTTATCGCTTTGCAAATTCAGCTCGGCGATTTTCAGATTATTCTCTGCGGACAGCACCTGCGAGCGCGCTTGTTGATATTGAATTCGCGCTACTTTATCGTCGATCCATGCCAGGGTATCGCGTGTGGTCACGGCCTCACCGAGTTCTTTGTTGATTTTTGTGACCTGTCCGGAGACTTCCGCAATAATATCTACTTCATGAATCGGTTGGATCACCCCCGAAAGTGGGATATTCTGTTCAATGTTCTTCCTTTTAATTACCAGCACTTCCACCGGAATTTGAGTTGTGGTAGCTACATTCATTTCCGATGCCAGGGCGTCCGTTGTTGTGCCCGTAGTTTGTTCATTTTTCTTCCCGCATGATCCAAACAACATGGAGAGAGCTACTAAAAATATAAAAGTAAAGTATGTTTTGATCTTCATGATTATCCTCAATTATGTTTCATTCATGATGAAAAATGTGATAGAACACGGATCGGACAGATTGAACGGATATACACAGATTTAAATTATATCCATTCAAAAAAAGATGTTGAGTACAAAAAATGGTTTTTCAGACACCTGATTGTACGTTGCTGTATTCTGTAACTGATATTCCAATTGTTTGCAACTCCAAATCCATTCTAATCCGTCATATCCGTTTGATCCGTGTTCCATCGCTCTTTATTCCACAACCAACGTTTCCAGTTTCCCCAGCAAATAGTACAACTCCACCATCGCTGTCATGAAATCGTATTCGGTAGTGATTTCATCTAATTTGGCATTTTGTAAATTCAGTTTGGCATCGATAAAGTCAATATTCGAAACGAGTCCCTTGTCGCGTTGCTGTTCGACTATACGATAATTGTGATCGGAAAGCTCAACGGTTGTTTTTAATAATTCACGTTGGACTTTCAAATTGATGATTTTATTTACGGTTTCCGTCAGTACAAATTTTGTATTGCGCAACGCATCGTAATACTGCTCTTCACCTTGCCGAAAGTCGAAATAGGCCGCACGTGTCGCAGCCACATTCTGGAAGCTGGTAAACAACGGCATGCTTACGTTCACCATCAGCGTTTTGGGTGAATAATTATCGAGTGCAATCGTGTTGTTTTCAAACCATGCATGTGTATAAGTCAGGTTTACGTTGGGCATGAAATTGGCGTATGAATTTCGATAGAGTGCCTTGCCAATATCTGCGCTGGATTTTTGGGCAGCCAAAGCAGCATTTGCCTTGATCAACGCATCATCGCTCAATTTTATCATTTCCAGAATATCCTGGTCATCGGTAGCCGACAGTTTTTGGGCTTCCTTTTCCAGTACGTCAGGAATGTGACTTTCCATGATGATGTTATCATTCATATCCATACTGATCAATCGACCCAACGCCGTTCTTGTACTGCGCACCCCCGACTCGCTGGAAACTACCACGCTTTTTTGCTGCTGATAATCGACTTTCCAACGTAACATTTCTGCACGCGAATTACGCCCGGCATTGTGCAAACGCTCTGCCTTCTCAAAATTCATTCGCGACAAATCCTGATATTCCCGTTGCAATGCCAGCAAATCCTGACTGCGCAATACACCGAGGTAGGTACTAATCACCTGAAATATTACCTGCTCCCGTGTGGATGAGTTGAGCTTTTCCGCCATACGCTTGTTGGCACGAGCGACGCTCAGGCCATTCAGCAACGCACCGTTAAACAGCGGAGCAGATACAGCAAGCTCGGTGTAGTACGAGTTCTGAAACACTGTTTCAGGAATTTGACTCCGCAATGGCTCCGGCAAATAACGGCGAAAATCGCGCAACGCCAGTGTGCTATCATCAATCCGCATCCAGCGGGAATTTAGGCTAAGAGTGGGAAACAATTGCGTCCAGGCATATTTTTGATTCCAGGCAGCCTTTTTCAATCCGAACTGGCTGGCGCGGAGCATGTTATTTTTTGAAAGCGCACGATTGATCGATTCATCCATAGTAAGTAACTGAGGTGCAGTAGCATCGTCCGCGAACAACGCCATCGTGGGCATTATTAATGGCCAACACATTACTCCAACAATTAATAAAATCGGTAGGCGATTCTTCATTTTTCCTTCTCCGTACAACATTGACTTTTTATAAACACAGGTAATGAAATGGTTTTCAGATTTCCTTTTTTAAGACCTTCCCTTAATGGGACTGTATCAAAAATCAAAATTCGCCTAATTTCTTCATGCCGAGCGAAATCGAAGCATCTTGTTTTATCGTGAGTTATCATTTTTCGACTACGCTCAGGATGAAGTTTGACAAGACTTTTGATGCAGCCCCAGATGTTTGTCAAATCCGCAAACCACTTTTATTTGATTTTAAGACATGATTATTACAATGGAATTACCGGCAAACAAATTTCAGCGACATATTTCCCTTCAGGATGCGTATCCGGGGTAGCGATATACAATTCATATGCTGGCCGGTCAGCCGGTTGGTAACCACTGTTTGGCAGCCACTCACCATACAATCGGCTATAAGCATTTTCGATATCATTTACAGCCCCCTCAAATCGATACACCGCACATCGCCCTGCTTTTATTGTCATAAAATTAGCATAATTATCATCATTCATATCTGCCGGCACGGTAATGCACGCATAATAGCGGCATTTTTCCCGATCAATGATAGATGGATCATCCATGGGCATACCAATAAAGTGGGATGCGGGCGTAATTAGTTCACGTGGGTCAGCCCACCGGCACAACCGTTCCCATACCTGCGTTATTTTCTCAATGGAATACCCTTCCAGGTTGATCATGTACGCCACATAAAATGTGGGCGTATGTTTGATTTCGACGTGCATATCACTTTTCTGTTGGTGGTCTGTCATATTTGTGGTATCAATATACGGACTGTCAACATTATGTGCTTGACCAATATTGCTATCCGGTTTACGATCTTTGCTAATCGTTATGCAATTCTTGCTATCCCGTTTATCGGAATATGCACCGCTGCGCCACTCTGTCGCCGACATATTATATTGTTGTTTAAATGAGCGGGAAAACGTTGCTGGTGAACTAAATCCACAGATGTAGGCGATTTCCGTGATTGAAAAGGAATGATTCCAGACTAGCATGGTTGCAGCTTTTGCCAGGCGTAATCGGTTTACGTAGCCGCCCGGCGTTTCCCCGACGATCGCGGTAAAAATGCGGTGAAAGTGAAATTGAGAAAAGCACGCTGCTTTAGATAGTACTTCGAGTGACAATTTTCCGGCAATATTATCACTGATAAAGGAAATAACACGTTCGATTCGTGCCCGGTATAATTGACTGGATTCTCGCGGGGAGAGCATCCATCCTCCTTAATATTAACTTGATTAGTACGGCAAGATACGAAAAAAGTTTGTCAATTGCAAAAAAGAATTGCATCTGGATTTGAAGTACGTATTGTAACAGACCAATAAAATCTGCACAGATTCGAAATCTTAAATTCACTTTGATAAGAAGAGCCTATTCTAAAAACCGCGAATTACGCGAATGGACGCGAATAGAAATTTATTAATTCTTATAAAAACAATGCGCCGAAGGACGCATCTGCCTATGGCATGATTGGTGAAAATTAGTGAAATTCGTGGTTAAACTCTTTTTAGAGTGGACTCTAAGAATATAAAAAAAACCAGGCACCGTTGAGATACCTGGTTTAAATTCATAAGGCGATATGATACGTGTTACACTATTTATCCACCATCTTAAATCCAGCCGGTATCTCAAAATCGCTTGCCGGAGTATCCATCTTTTTGATCGTTTTTAATTTATGACTATATTGAAAAATTTCCTTGTCTTTTGTTGGTTCGTTTTGTGGGGCTGCTTTCTTTGCCATTTTTTTGGCAAATCGTCCCATCATTCCGCCAACGGGATTGCTAAGATCGACATTATCGCTCTCTGCTTGCTGTTCTTCTTTTGGTTTGTTCGCATCGGCGACATGGGTGGTCATTGCCATACGAACCGTGCTGCTGATCGGATACCCTTCCAGCTTTTTCACTTCTTCGGTAACGTCTGCCAGGTACTCTTTATAGGAAGCCATCATTTGCGCCATCCCCATTTCCGGTTTTTCCACACCAAGTTTTTCAAATAATTGCTGATTGAAATCATTCAATGCTTTCATGGCGTTGGAGGTGACCGTACTATTCCAGGTATCATTTACAACAGTCATCGTATCGCGAATACCAGTCGCCTTATGCTTGCCCGCAATAATCATCTTCACGATGTAGTGGTTACACTTAAAGCCATTCACGGTTTGACCTTTTTCCATTTCCTCAACCTTGACCACCGGCTTTTCCCACTCGTACTCGGAATCGTTTTCGCTTTCATCATCCGTTTTTTCCTGCTGTTCGGGCATATCCTGACCGGTCATTCCTTTTTCCCACAGCGTCTTTAATTCATCGAACGTCATCTCTGTGTATTTCTTTTTGTCGTAATTTACATTCCAGAACAAACCTTTATCCAGCCGGATAATATCAGCCTTTTTTTCTTTGGAATTGAAATGTTTCATAAATGTGCCGGTAAATTTCATATCCGTCACGTCACGTTTGGCCTCGGGGGATAAATACGTTGTTGTGGTCGAGGTAAACGCCATCATGCCCATGTAGCCATTGCTTGTCATCTCCTGCTCAAACACATATTGGGCATTTGCTTGTGATACCAGTGCGGAGACGATCAAACTACCAATTAACACTTTCGCTGATCGTAACATCTCATCTCTCCTTGTAGTTAAATAGGGTTGATCATTAATACTAATTGCATAAATCGAGCATTAATGATTGTGTTGATTTAATGCCTTCCACGTAACTTTATGTCAATATGTGGATCACGAATCAACTTAATTGTCAATATATTGTGTATGACTAATGACGGCATAGACTAAATCAACGCACTCATTAATATAATAATATTTTTAAAAATGTCAAATGATTTAATTTTTGGTAACAAATATTTTTGAACTTGTCCGGTGGGTGATCTGACAATTCAGTTGACTCAGAAAGGTTGGTATGAGTCAAATTCCAACAAAGTTTTCCGAACAGAAATTATTCTCACATCAAAAAAAACGTCCAATTTAATTTATCAGACGCGTTATTTTCTCTTATTTATTTAAAGGCTATTCTAATTCCACCGGCCTGCATAATGCTGAATCTTCCCTGGCAGCCCGGCCGCATTTTTCACATACGTACTTCGGCTTCTTCACCAACTTCTTCAATTTTTTAAAATCAGCCTGAATATCTTCTTTGTCCCATTTACACAGCTTTTTATCTTTTCCCATGACAGCCTCACATGATGGTTTGAATAATCGAATAAACCATTCGAACGAACATTTGGTTCCCATCGGCGGTAGCCCGACACATTAAATTGATCAAACAGGCCTGTTCGAATCGTTTAATCCGAATTCACGATGTGATAAAAAATGTCGCCAATCACCCACACTGTGGATGATCGTCCACATGATTTATTGCAATGTTGCCGGGTATCACACGCAGCTTAATCTTGTAAATTCATTCGTTTAAATGATTGGTGTATTCGTGGCACCAATATTGACATAAGCAATATCGAAATCCCGATCACAATTAACCAACGGAGGTTTTTATGAAACGTTTTCTATTTTTGCTGATGAGCACACTGTTTATAATGTTCATATTTGGCTGTGAGCTGGCACCGGTTAAACCCGAACAACCGCTTGAACTGGATGCCACGGTGGCAGCGCTGGCGCCGTTCGGTTGGAACGCCAATCAAATTATCACCAACACGGCGAATATTGAAGAAATGACCAACATTGCTTCCGATCTGAAAAAGGACGGCTCGGCAACTCAACCCGGTGTTGGCGCGCTGGCCAAACAAGCCACGAGCATAATGCAGGAAGCCTATCGTCCCGAACTGATGCGCCAGGGACTGCAAAAGTCCAATGGCGATTCACTATTAGTGTTTGAAGATAATAAAATCACCGGCGTACGTAAGGCGTTATATTATAATGCCGAAACTGGCATGGCCCGTTATTATGAAGTGAAATATAAATTCGCCGACTGGCGCAACATTGTTTACGATTCGACCACACTTCGTGCCAATCTGAATTTCACGCCGGACAATCCGTTCGACGATGTGCTGACCTATTGGCATGAAACGCAACGCTTCAAAGACAGCTTCTTTATTCAATCCATTATTCAGTCGTTAATTGTTACTGATTTTGACGGTAAGGACGTTACCGGCGCCAAAGTTAAAAAAGTAACGAACTATCAACCGGATCGTTTTTTAACCACAATGAAACAAAATATTCAAATCCATCCCGATCAATCCGGAACTTTGCACGAAGAACTGAGCTACAACGACGCCACGCGTTCATACAAAACCGTTACGTTCTACGCTGACAATACCGGTGAATTTGAAGAATTAAAACGCGATGGCACGGTCGTCTCCGGTCGCTTTAATGGTGTGGATGATGATGGTATTGGCTATTTTGAAGAAACCACAGATTTTCCGGTCGGACGCTATGTTGATCGAGTCGATAAGGCAGCGCATCTATTGGTGAATAACAGCGATCAATCGACGTCGATTCGTTATGCGGAAACAGTGCTGCTAAGCAGCGGCGTCAGCAACACCGATTCAGTGCGAATTAAAAGCAGTGAAGAAGCCGGCACCAAATACACAACACTCGAATGCTACAAGCACAACGGCGAGCATGGTGCATTAAGCGTCACAGAATCCGAAACCGGTAGCTCCCTTACCGGCAACTGGACAACCAAAGATGGCTATTACATCGCACTGAATGCTGAGTATTATGTCGATAAAAGCGGGCACATTCATTATGAAGTATTTGCCAGTGAAACCGCGTTTAACAATGGCGACGATCCGCTGATCCTCGCCGACTATTACTTCTCACCGGACAGCAGCGGCAACGGCACAATTGCGCATGAGGGCGTTAACTACGATATCTCGTTCAACGATTCCGGCAAAGCAGACATATCAGCGAATGAGCAAACAAAAACGATCGAACTCTATCAGTAATGGTCTGTCATTCCGATTCCCGTCCCGCTTTTTTTGCAGGACGGGAACCGGAACTCCATTTACTAAATTGAAGGTTACCGCCAATCGAATACATGATTAGCAATTAACCGGTTACGAATTGTATCATCGTTACCGGTTAATCATATTTTATTTGATTTTTATTCATATATGTTCTATATTTCAAAAAACAAACAAAGGACACACAAGTACTATGTCCCATCGATTAGCCACATTTTTACTGTTTCTATTTGTTTTGGTGATAGACATACAATCACTTCCGGCGCAGGACAATCCCCAATTCATCATTGAACAAATCACCATTAGCGGGAACTCAAAAACCCGTCCCGGTGTTATTTATGAACTCCTGCCGTATGCGGTCAGTGACACTGTCTCCGAGTCCGCAATCCACACTGGCATCGATGATCTCCGCGCTACCAATATGTTCAAACATGTGGAGTTGCAACCGCGCGCCGGATCGCAACCCGGCTACCTGTTGCTTAACATTCAGGTAGATGAACGTCACTGGCCGACACTACAATTTAAAGGCGGTTTCAGCGAACTGACCGGTTGGTACATCACACCGCTAAGTATCAACATGGATAATCTGTTGGGATTCGGTAATCGCGCCAGTCTCGACCTGACCTTCGGGTACCATGTCGTCGATTTCAATATCAATTTTATCAGTCCCAATACGTTTGACAGCGATCTCGATTTACTGCTTCGTGCCCGTGTTCGCTCGCAGGAATTTTTCTATTATGAGAACAGGGAGAAATACAGTCACCCCGTTGGTCAGGCTGGCTATTTTCTTGGACTTCGTCCCCGTAGCGGGTTGTTTCGCAATGTATTTTTTGGTTGGGACCTGTACACAAATATTGTGGATTCGACAGTGACACATGTGGAATCCGACGCCAAAAGTACGAACTTACCGCCTGCGATCGCCGCGTATACGGATTCCGCGCACGTGACCTCCGCGTTTTCCGTTCACCTGAATCTGGACAAGCGCGATCTGGCCTACTATCCGCGTAAAGGCTGGTGGCTTGGCGTGTGGTATTCACATGCTACCAAACGCGTGGGCGGTACCGATGCGTTCGATCGCGTAATTATTGATGCACGCGCCTATCAATCATTGGGAAAGCAGATTGTGCTTGCCGGTCGCATCAAAGCCGGCGCCATAAGCCCGGACGCGCCATTTTACGAAAAAATGTATTTGGGTGGTCCCAATTCACTGCGTGGCTATGAAGACCGTAGCATCGGCCCAATTGGCGGGGGCGATAAACTTCTGCATGGTGGGCTGGAGCTGCGCGCGCCAATTACACCACGGCATTATCCGAACCATTTCATCACCGCTGTGTTGTTTGTTGATGGCGGCACAAATTTATTGACCAATGAATATTTAAACGAAGATAATATCTTTGGTAGCTACGGATTTGGTTTCCGTTTTCGCCTGCCGTTTATTCGTATGCTTCGGATGGATTTCGCTTACCCGATGAATGGTGATCCGGGTATGGTGCAGTTTTCCATCGGGCAGACGTTTTAGGACGTAAGACGGTAAACGTGAAAAGTGAGACGAATGTGAAATGTCAAACATGAAAAGTGAAACGTCGAAGAATTGCTTTTCGTTTGACTTTTGCCGTTTCACGTTTGACCTTGTGCAACAATACCAAATGGACATTAACAATTGATTTTTTGCAAATAATTGCAAAGGCTAACTTGTAATACAATATCTTACATGCCAACAAATCGCTACACACTAACGTTCGGATTCCTTTTTCTTTTAAATACAGCAGTGCATGTTTGGGCTCAAACATCGCCAATTGTCGCAGTGCGTCCATACGTGAAGTCAAACGTGTTGGTCGTTCGTACAACGTTCTCACATTTAATTACCAGCGAAATGCAGGAAACACTGGCCAGCGGCATGAGCACTGAATTGCATTTTCATTTCAAACTTCAGTCCGGGAATCAAACGTTGGTGGAAAGTGAGCAGACCATCACACTGCGCTATCAGGTATGGGAGCGTCAGTATTCCATTCAGAAACAGCCAACCAGTCGTGAATTTCACCAGTACAATACTTTCGAACAGTTCATCAATGATTCACTTTCATTTTTGCTGGCGCCGATTCGATCATTGCCCGCTAAACAACCATTGTTCGTTATCACCGCGTTTTCCCCGGAACCAATTTCTGCCAGCCAGCAATCCAAACTGGCGCAATGGATTAATTCCAGCAATCAAATTAGCGATACCAAATCAGCTGATGGCGACGCCACATTTTCATTCAATCTGTCCGCTTTGTTTTCAATATTCATGGGAAAAAAAGAGACGCAAAAAATGTTTGTCCACCGGACAACGTCATTTACGATTGAGGGATTGAAACAGAATGAGTAACTGCATACCGGACAGATGTCCCGACGCGTATAAACCAAGCGAATCCGGAACCGCCGGGAGTTGACCATGCTTACGCTTCGAAGCAAAATAGTAATCTTTGTGACGCTGCTTTTGATTGGCCCGGCGATTCCGCTCAGCTATTTCGTGCTGCAACTGCTGGATAAAAGCTACCACATCGGAGTTAATCCGGAGGTAGAAACTGCGCTGGATGGCGCACTAAATATTTCTGCGGATTTGTACCAGATGCACAAAACCCGGTTCGAAGCTGTGCTGGAAGACGCAGTCCGAATGCCGCCAACATCGCAGCCGGCAATCCGGCAATTTCTACAAACATCGCTCGACAGCATAAAAATATCTATCGATCCGGTCGACCAATTGGGCGCGATTGAAAGCATGTTCTTCGGCGATGTAATTCACGATTTTATTATCAGCAACAAATCCACACTGGTCTGGCCCAGTCCCGATCATGCGCGGCTGCATGGCCTGGCATTGATTCACAACCAATATCTGTTGCAGGTAATTTATCCGCTTCCGGCTTCGTTTCGGGAGTCGGCGCGGCGAATTCAGGATGTCAGCCAGATTTACAAAACCCTGGGTTACGTACGCAGCGATATTCGCCGTAGCTTTCTGTTCACGTTCCTGACAATTTATGGCGTCGTAATCATCAGTTCGTTGATTGTGTTATCCCGAATTTCCAAAACCATCACCAATCCGATTCGGCAACTAACAACAGCCACGCGACAGATCGGAACCGGTGATCTGTCGTATCGGCTTCATTTGAAAGGGCAGGATGAATTTGGCCAGTTGGCCGCGTCGTTCAACCGGATGGTGAGCGAACTGGCGGATAATCAGCAAAAAATTCTGGAGCTGGAAAAAATGGCCGCCTGGCAGCAACTGGCGCGGCGGCTGGCGCATGAAATCAAAAATCCACTCACCCCGATCCAACTGATGGCCCAACAAATGCGCGACACTTATTCCGGCGATGATCCCGCTTACCGTGACACGCTGAACCAATGTTCGGACATTATCAACGACGAGGTGGAAAGTCTGAAACGGCTGGTGCGGGAGTTTTCCGATTTTGCCCGGCTGCCGGAGTTCCATATCGAGCGCCAACAACTCATTTCGTTGCTGCACACAATAAAAGCCCTGTACCGGCAAACTGATATTCAACTCACCACGCCCGATACCGTCATCGAACTGCCGCTGGACAGCGAATACATAAAACGCGCGCTGATCAATTTAATCGACAATGCGATTGCTGCTTCCGGGGAGCATCCGCATGTTGAAATGCGCGTCACTGAAATCCCGGATGCCGTCCAAATCGACATCGCTGATCAGGGCGAGGGGATTCCTGCTGACCGATTGGCAAAAATCTTCGAACCGTACTATTCCACCAAACGCACCGGTGTCGGCCTTGGCCTGCCGATCGTCAAAAAAATCGTGGAAGAACACGGCGGCAGCATCACCGTTCAATCGATTGTTGGAGAAGGAACGACGTTCACAATAACATTGCCCAGGCAGTCAGACGTGAACCGTCAAACGTGAAACGATTTTTCCGTCTGACATTTGACGTTTCACTTTTCACACAAAGGATTTTTTATGACCCCATCCGTACTCATTCTTGATGACGAGCAAAACATTCTGCGCTCGCTGGAAATGATTCTCAAAGCCGAGCGATTTTCCGTTGCGACGGCTGCCTCCATTGCCCAGGCGAAAGGCGTGCTGGCCACGCAATCGTTCCAGTTCTTCATTATCGATGTGATTCTGCCCGATGGCGACGGGATTGAATTTATCGAGCAGGTACGGGCGAGTCATCCGGCGTCGATTATCATTATGATGTCCGGCCATGCCAGCATCAAAATGGCGATCGATGCCACCCGCAAGGGCGCGGACGATTTTCTGGAGAAGCCGCTCTCCAAAGACAAACTGTTGCTGACGTTACGCAACTTCATCAAACGGCTGGAGATCGAGCAGCGCTATTCTGACTTGCAGAAAACTACGAACCCGGACGCTTTTATCGGCCAGACCCCTACCGTGGAGGAAATTCTGAAAACCGTCGATAAAATCGCCCCGACCAACAGCAAAGTCCTGATCACCGGCGAAAGCGGCACCGGCAAGGAAATCGTCGCCCAAATGATCCACCAGAAAAGCCAGCGCCACGGTCAGCCGTACGTTAAAATCAATTGTGCGGCGATTCCCGAAGAGCTGATCGAAGCCGAGCTGTTCGGCGTGGAAAAGGGCGCGTACACTGGCGCGGGAGAACGACGCGATGGCAAATTTAAACAGGCCGACGGCGGCACGCTGTTTCTCGATGAGATCGGCGACATGTCGCTGAAAACCCAGACCAAAGTGCTGCGTGTGCTGCAAGATGGCGAGTTCGAACGTGTTGGCGGCAGTGAGAGCATCAGCACTGACGTTCGTATTATTGCTGCCACCAACAAGGATTTGCAGCAAGCCGTGGCTGCCAAACAGTTCCGCGAGGATTTATACTTCAGGCTGCACGTCGTGCCAATTCACTTGCCGCCCCTACGCGACCGCCGCGACGATATTCCGTTGCTGGTCGATTATTTCATGACCCGTTTCAGCCAGGAGAATAACAAACCACGCCTGCACATCGCTCCGGCGGCCAAGCAGCAATTACAGCACTACACCTGGCCCGGCAACATCCGCGAACTGAAAAACACGATCGAACGGCTCGTGATCATGGCCGACAGCGACACCATCGACGCCAGCCACCTGCCCGCCAACTTACTCACGATTCCGATCGACACCAGCGGCGCCTTCCGCCAGCGCCAAACCCTGTTCGAATTCCGCGACGACGCCGAAGCTGCCTACATCCGGTTCTGCCTCGATCAGTTCAATGGCAACATCTCACAAACCGCCAAAGCGCTGGGCGTGGACCGGAGTTACTTGCATCGGCGGATTAAAAAGTTTGGTGGTGAACCATAAGGCAATGAATTAAGAGTTTTTGATATACTCACACCTGGGCCGAAGGCGATTAATAGCGTAGCCCAGGGTTCCTGTTTTGGGAACCCGGGCTATATGATCTAAAAAATCAATGACTCCCAACGTGATTCCACAAGAAAGCATTGGCCGTGATAAATGCTGTAATGAAACAGGTATCAATTCGTTGAAATTTTTCGAGTGTGTTGTGAATTTGGAGCGATTGATCATAACATTCATCCATCCAAAGACCCATTGTATCGAATACTACGTCGATCGAACTGATAGTTTACCCAATTAAGCAACCTTATCAATCTATTTTTTATCACTCCAAATTCTCCTTGACATTAAAATGGTATTTTGGTACATTTTCCTATGGAATCTACAATATTATTCAATATTGAGACACCCCTTGGTTTTACAGTCCGAACGACACATTACTACTGGAATTTAATAAATTCTGTAAAACATCCTGTAATGAAGAGTTATAAGAATGATGTGGAATCAGCACTTCGATATCCTGATGAGATTCGTCAAAGTAAAATGGACAAAGTAAAAGTGTACTATGACACAGTCGGAAATACGTTAACTGTTTGGTTTGGCGATCCAGCCTCTGAATATATTTGTGAAGAAACAGGCGATGAAGTAATATTAGTGAAAGATCAATCCGGTGCGGTGATCGGATTCGAAAAATTGAACTATTCCATCCCTGATTCGGAACATCTACAGGTTGCCTTCGAAGCAATTGGGTAACTCCAAATTTTCATATTTCTTTAAGCAGAGAAGCCTTTCCATTCTGCCATTTTCCGCAGAATGGATTTTTTTTCAGATTTTACCAGCCAAATACAAACGCCATAACTACATTTAAAATAGTGATTATCCAAATAAAACAAACTCCTACAAAGGAATTTTAGCTTGACAATGTAACCAAAAATTTTTAACTTAAACAAACAATTTTAAGGAGTAAGTTAATGGATTCGAAAGCGATATTTAAAGAAGCGATGCAATTACGGCCAGCAGATCGATTGCAGCTAATAGAATGGTTAGCAGAAAGTCTGGATAAACCGGATAAAAAAATCGAAGAAATTTGGGCTATTGAAGCCGAAAAACGATATGAAGCATTGGTCGCTGGTCAAGTTAAAACAATTCCATTGGATGAAATCATACAACGGTATAAATAAATGGTAGTGGATTTTATTGAACCGGCGTCGATAGAATTGGATGATGCCATTGCTTACTATAACCTTCAATCTCCTGGTCTTGGTGAGAAATTTCTTGCAGATGTAATGAGAACGATAGAATTAATCGCTGCATATCCGGAAGCATGGTCGCGGAATACCGTGCATACCCGAAAGGCCAGGTTAAAAAAATTTCCTTATCACTTAATCTATACGATTCGAATAAACAAAATTTATATTCTTGCAGTAGCACATCAACATCGCGAACCGGAGTATTGGATAGACAGATTATTATAAGTACTGGAACCAATCTGAAATTTCAAAAACTTAAGGGTCCTTTTCTAAATTTCACGCGATCAATTCATCACCACAGCATTAGATATTTTATTCCTTTCCAATTGCAGCCCAGTCAAATTAAAAAATTAAAGCGACAAACATGTGTCCCGGTTCAGTGTTTGTTTTGTTATTGTATTTTGAGTTTAAGATTTATTTGTCACTTGCTGATTGATGCTTTTGATTTTTTCAAACAACTATAAAATTAGTTTTTCCGCTCTTCGTCAGTACATTTAAATTCCCCCTTTGAAAATTCCATCGAAAATTCGTATTATTGCATAAAACACATTAACCAAAACAAGGAACCCACCATGCTCCCAACCGTCGATTTTTGTGGTCTCAATCTCACACGCTTACTCATCGGCGCCAATCCATTTGGCGGATACAGCCACCAATCCGAAGCCCGCGACAAAGTGATGCGCGAGTATCACACCATCGAACGCATTAAAGAAACCTGGGCGCGCGCCGAGGCGGCGGGTATCAACGCCATGGTCACCAATAATGAAACGCCGCACGTATTGCAGGCGGTGAAGGAATATCTGGCTGCTGACGGGTCACTCAAATGGATCGCGCAAATTAATTTCAGGGAAAAGTTAAGCATGAAAGCAGTAATTGATGAAGCGGTGGAGATCGGTTGCTCAGCCGCCTACCTGCACGGTCTGGTGGTGGAAGATGCGTTTATGCGTAAGGACGCAGCCACAATCCGCGCCTGGTGCGAGCATGCACAGTCGCACGGCATCCCGATTGGTGTGGCCGGGCACGCCCCTGCGACGCATCTGTGGGTGGATAGCCTGCATGTCGTAGATTTTCATGTGGTGTGCTTCTTCAACTGCGGCAGCCTGCACGACGGGCAGGGCAGCACATTCCGGTTGCGCGACATGGCGCCGGCAGTGGAATGCATTCAACAGATTCAGAAACCATGCATTGGTTACAAAATTATGGGCGCCGGCCGGATCGAACCGCGGATGGCGTTCGAATATGCGTTCGAACATATCAAACCCACCGATGTGGTGAATGTCGGCATGCATCGCGGCGATAACGACAACATGGTGGAAGAGAACGCCGTCATGGTGCGGGATATTTTGTCAACTGAAGTTTAGTGATATGATTGGGAGACAAGGTGATAAAGAGATGGGGTGATTATGAATCTAAAGGTGCGCTCGTAAATTAATGGTAATTCAAATTCATAATAATATCAGTACTTCACTTTTCCGAGATCATAAATAAAATGCCGAATCGGATTTTGGAATGTGGAATGAAAAATAAAAGCTTTTATAATTCCGAAATCCGAATTCGTAAATCCGAAATCGATCTCGGAATGAAAAGTAAAAATACGAGCAAACATAAATCAGGCGCGTTGAGATGAGAATTGCATTTTATTTTTGAGTAGCGACTAAGATGACTATTTTACCTTGTATTCTTGTCACCTGATCTCCCTTTCCCTTGATCTCCTTGTCTCCGTGTTACCTTTTTCCCCTGTCTCCCTATCTCCCTTTCACCCTGTCTCCCCTTCTCTCAATCCTTTTTTAAAGGCATTCGACCACATCTGGCCAACATGAATCTTCCGCGGAAAACAATATTTTTTACCCACACAACAATTCACTCTTGACATTTGTATTAATTTTCGTTATTATTCATCCTATATAATAAGGCCTCCCACCACTTATTATGACATACCTGTATAACGATCCACCTTTGGTGATCAGCAGACAGTTCCGACGTTTTTATGAATGACAGCGCCACGGACTGTCCGCATGATTGCTGGCATCTTTTCATCAATTTCCTATTGCAAATTTATAACAGTAACCACGATGCTGTCTTTTTCAGGCGCGCTGATATTCGTATATCCGCTATTGACTGAAGGGGATTCTGCTAATACGGGGTGTATTATCATTCTGAACTGAAAGGAGTAGCCTTGAACAAACAAACGAATCATTTATCCATCGGGGAAAAGCTCGGGTACGCTCTTGGTGACGGAGCGGCGAATATTGCCTGGCGAGGGGTTTCCACGTTTTTATTTGTTTTCTACACCGATGTTTTTGGGATAAATCCGGCGGCAGTTGGATTACTCATGTTAATCGCGCGTTTTAGCGACGGAGTGAGCGATGTTGTTATGGGGATCATCGGCGACCGAACGAATTCCAAGTACGGCAAATTTCGTCCCTGGATATTATGGTCGGCTATTCCGCTGGGGGTCATTCTATCATTGCTGTTTACCAGTCCGGATTTAAGTCCCACAGGAAAAATAATTTACGCGTATACAACATACATTCTTTTCACGCTAATTTACACGGCCAACAACATTCCCTACGGCGCGCTGATGGCGGTTATGACCGGCGACGACAAAGAGCGGACAAGCCTTGGCTCGTACCGGATGGTCGGTTCATTTATTGGCGGCATGTTGGTCCAGGGTGCCTTATTATTTTTGGTAGCTTATTATGGCAATATTAACCCGAATATTGATGTAAATAAACTGGATGCTCAAAAATATGAAATAACCGTCTCAGCCGCACAGGATGTTAATAATGTAAAAATATCGACCAAAAGTGGAATTGCCACATTTGCCTGGGCAGATGCCAAGTTACACGAAACAGAAAACGTCCCGACTCAGGGTAAAAGTTTTTCTATGGAAGGTGGAAAAGAATACACATTTATCGTCGCTGGCGAAGAAAATCTAACCAAAGATGTGATATCGATTGTCGATCAAAAGCGCGGTTATAGCTACTCGATTTATGTATTGTCGATTGTATTGGCGTTAGCAATGTTTGTTACGTTTTTTACCACAAAAGAGCGTGTGGCGCCTCCAAAATCACAAAAAACAAATTTAATGAAAGACTTCAAGGATTTGATTCGAAACAGACCATGGCTGGTGCTGTTGATTATTGGCCTGTTGTTCAACGTCTACAACTCAATCAAACAAGGTATTGTTGTCATTTACTTCACTCACTTTTTGCATAATCAGCTATTAGCAGCGTCTTATATGGTAGCGCTCCTGATTGCTTCCATCGGTGGAGCAATGGTAACTGCCGCACTAAGCAAACGATTGGGCAAACGAAATCTCTTTATTTACGCACTTATATTTTCAGGCGCTGTTAATGCGTTATTAGCCTTGTGCGGTCCCGACAATATCGGACGTATTTTCACGATCGGTATCATTTCAGAATTTGCCGCTGCCATCTTCCCCACTTTATTCTTTGCCATGCTTGGGGATGCCGCAGATTACTCCGAATTTAAAAATGGTCGCCGAGCAACCGGCCTTGTATACTCAGCCGGCTCGTTTGCCACGAAATTTGGAGGCGGTATTGCCGGGGCAATTATTGGTTATGTACTGGCAGCATTTCATTATAATGGTCAGGATACATCCACGATACCAGGCGCAGTTCCCGGTATTGTTATGCTGATGAGCTGGATACCAACAATAATCGCCGTCATTACAGCAGGATTAATGACGATGTATCCGTTAAACCAGAAAAAAATGGATGAAATTACCATTGAACTTGGCAACAGAAGGCTGAAAGAACTCGAAGCAATATAGCATCACGTTCATTATCATATTGTTTAGCGTTTCACAAATTCAGGGTGGCTTACAAACCAGGTTTCTCAAAGAAACCTGGTTTGTGGATGCGCACAATTCGGATTGTTAACATCAGTAAATATCAATTTCTTCACGTTCGCGCCACAAAATCCCCAAATCTTCTATTGACAATGATCACAAATTTACGTATTATTACGCTTTTATTTTGGCGCGTCTGGTGGTGTCATATTTCAACGCTTTGCCACGACACCATGACTCCCACTTATACCATTCTACATTTTATAGCGATTGATTCGCAAGGAGCCCTGTGTGCGTTTCCATTAATCGTTTTCCCCAGTTGTTTTAATAATTGCTTATAATATTAGGTATATGAATAACCAGTTGAACCACGAGCCTTCGAATTCGCTCAGGCTGAAGCACTACCTTCACAGTAAGCCCTTCGATAAACTCAGGATATACTCCGTCGAACTGTGATAATTTTCTAATTTACAAGTCACATCAATTTTCAACTGATCATTCATAATAGGTCTTTATAAGTACCACTTATTTTATCCAATTCAAAACTACTTCGAGATAAACTGCTATGTTTAAACCAAAATTGTTTGTGATGTTACCAACCATGACCCGTGCGCAAATTATGAATGATATTATGGCCGGCATTCTGGTTGGAATTGTTGCCTTGCCGTTGGCGATTGCATTCGGAATTGCCTCCGGTGTTGCACCGGAAAAAGGTCTGGTTACCGCTGTCATTGGTGGCTTTATTGTATCATTTTTGGGTGGCAGCCGCGTTCAGATCGGCGGCCCCACCGGCGCCTTTATTATTATTGTTTTCGGAATTGTTCAGCAGTATGGTATAAATGGACTCATGCTGGCAACGTTAATGGCCGGCATCATTCTCATTTTGATGGGCGTCGCCCAATTTGGCTCCATCATCAAATTTATTCCGTATCCGGTTGTGGTTGGTTTTACCAGCGGCATTGCCGTAGTTATCTTTTCCAGTCAAATCAATGATTTTTTCGGAATGCATATTGAAAAAGTACCGGCCGACTTCATTGAAAAATGGCACATTTATTTTCAACATATTAATTCCATTCAAAAAGAAACGCTGATCATCGCATTCATTTCGCTGTTGATTATTATTTTCTGGTCAAAACTGTCGAGAAAAATTCCCGGATCAATCATCGCCATTATAGTTACTACATTCATTGTGCAGATTTTCCATTTGCCGGTGGATACTATCGAATCCCGGTTTGGCGACATTCCGTCATCACTGCCAATGCCCATTATGCCCCATTTTGATTATGCTACTATCAGGCTGCTGATTTTGCCAGCCACCACCATTGCACTGCTGGCAGCAATCGAAGCATTGCTATCCGCAGTTGTTAGCGACGGCATGATTGGCGCACGGCATAAATCGAACATGGAATTGGTGGCCCAGGGCATTGCGAATGTCGTCTCCCCATTATTCGGTGGGATTCCGGTTACCGGCGCGATTGCCCGGACCGCCACCAATATCAAAAATGGTGGCCGCACACCGATTGCCGGTATTGTACATGCAATTACATTATTCCTGATTATGGTAATATTCGGTCGCTGGGCGAAACTTATCCCCATGCCCACGCTTGCGGCAATCCTTGTGGTTGTGGCTTATAATATGAGCGAGTACCACGTGTTCATCCGCTTGTTGAAAAGTCCGCGCAGCGATGTGATTGTCTTGTTAACCACATTCGGGCTGACAGTTATTTTCGATCTGACGCTGGCGATTGAAATCGGTATGGTTTTAGCGGTTATTCTGTTTATGCGACGAATGGCGAATGTCAGCAATGTGAGCATTATTACCCGTGAACTGAAGGATGATGAAGAGCGGTATGATGTCAATGCTATTCAGAATAAAGACGTGCCCGATACTGTGGAAGTCTACGAAATTAATGGCCCATTCTTCTTCGGCGCAGCAACCAAATTTAAGGAAATTATCCGCCGGGTGGAAAATCCGCCAAAAGTAATGATTTTACGAATGCGTAACGTCATGGCCATCGATGCTACCGGTCTAAATTTATTAAGTGAAATAATTCGTGACAATAAAAAAATCGGTATTCATTTGATACTTTCCGGCGTTCACGCACAACCGCTATTTGCGCTGACCAGGTACAACCTGGCCGATGAAATAGGCGAAAAAAATATCCTTGGGAATATTGATGATGCACTGGATCGTGCGCGGGAATTTCTTGGTCTTCCTAAGCTTGGGCGTCCGGATAATTTTACACCGGTGGTTAATCGTGAGATGTCAATGGATTAAGACATCCGATACGAATTATCTATTAGTCCATTCGATCAATGATCTTCGTAAGATTGCTAATGTCACTTGAAAACAATTTAAATGAGTTTTATGATACTGCTAATATTTTAGCATTAACCGCCGATTGTTAAGTAAACAGAATATATAAAGATAATGCTTGATTTTCTAAATTGATTTTTGTAAAATAGTAGCTGAATTTCAAAATTGGATTTACTGTTTAATTACTCGCAACGCCAAATATCACTTGAAAGTATTAACAAGTCTAAATATGACGATCAATCAAACTTTGTCTTTTCCTTTATGATATACTAAAGCTGAATTGGTTTTCGGATTTTTATTTTTAACCTCACCTAAATCATCTCCTTAAAAAAAGGAGAGGACTTCACAGTTAAATCCGCAAACCAATTCGTGATTAGTATATTTAAGCCGACAAAGAGCGTCGGCTTAAAGCGATGATGAGCTGATGTTGACATAAGTAAATAAAACGAAACTGCGTTCACATCT
>JAFGDW010000044.1 GCA_016931935.1 Candidatus Zhuqueibacterota bacterium
AAGATGCGGCATCGGTTCATGAACCGGATGATGTTGTTGCCGATGCGGTAAATCTTCCGGCAATTCCGACTGATGGTACTAAGATTCGTGGATATCTTTACAAAGATTACACAGAAGGTGATTCCATTCATACCAACTGGAATGATTTTGATTTGTACAAATTTGAAGTACCTGAAGCAGGAATGATAATTACTGCTGAAACGTTTACTTCGGCTACCCTGTACGATCATCCGGAATGGTGTCGTGACCTGGATACTGAAATTTACCTTGTCGGCGCAGATGGTACAGTCTACACTGATATGAAAAATGACGACAAAAAACGTTGGGGTGGTGATCCCTGGGATAATGATTTTGAACTCTCACCCGGTGTAAGTAACACCTATTCCCGTTTGATTACCCCTCCGGTGCCGAGCGCAGGCATTTACTACCTTCAGGTGAATTCATACTATAACAGTATTATTCGCACGAAGAGTCCGGCAAGAACCGATATAGATCCGGGTGGTGGCGAATACCTGGTGTCTGTAACGCTGACCAATTCAGCAGAACAAGAGCCAAATAATGAAATGGCAAACGCCAATCTCATTATGTTGGAAACAATTACAGATGCTGCTCTCTCATCGACAGATTCGGTTGATTATTTTAAATTCTGGGCAGACTCCACGAGAATGTATACTCTCAATACGATTGTGCCTCGAGGAGTCAATGCACGAAATGTTATCGTATTCGATTTATTTGATGAGAATGGCGATAGTGTATTAATGGCCAAATCATCCGGGGAGTATCATCGCTGGGGTGGCCGTTTATCAGGCTGGGTTCCATTATCAACAGGATTTTACTATTGCAAGATCAGCGCTGATGTTTCGGCATTTACAGAAGACTATCCCTATCAACTCAGGTTGTGGTACGGAACACCGGTATCTATAGCTGCTACCGTTCATGAACCGGACGATTCTGCTGCCGTTGCACAAAGTCAAGAAGCAATTCAACTGGTACCAGGAGAACCATACGAAATCCATTCTTATCTGTATGCTGACTATATTGATACACTTGGTAATTGGCACAATTGGAATGATTTCGATCTTTACAAAATCGAAGTAAATGCTGGTGATACGCTAGTTGCCGAAACGTTCACCGCAGGACCGGATAGCTGTATTCGTGACACTGATACAGAAATCTATCTGCTCGATGCAGAAGGCAATCCTGTGCCAGATATGAAAAATGATGACAAGGTTGCTTGGGCTGGCGATCCGTGGGCAACTGTGCTGGAGGGTATCAATAATACCTTCTCACGTTTGGAAACTCCGGCTATTCCGGAAGGTATGGGAGGAATCTATTATATTCAGGTGAACTCATACTTTAATAGCCGTAATCGTACTCAGAACTACGCAAACGAACATAAAAGTCCGGGTGGCGGTGAGTACATTCTGAAAATAGGAACTCCTGAACATGTATCGAATGTCGCCAGCGCTGGTGCTAATCTACCGACAAAATTTGATCTTTCACAGAACTATCCGAACCCGTTTAACCCAACAACAAATATCAACTACTCACTTCCAAAGGAAGAGATTGTTAAGTTGACAGTTTATAACATGCTGGGCCAACGGGTTGTTGAATTGGTCAATAAAAAACAGCCGGCTGGATTTTACTCGCTTATTTGGGATGCCAAGAATACCAACGGCGTTCTGATGTCATCCGGAATTTACTTCTATCGGATTGAAGCAGGTTCCTTTGTTAAGACGAATAAAATGCTGCTGCTCAAGTAAATATCGGTTAAATTGATGTTTTAGAAATATTAAAAGCTCGGGAAACTTCTAATATTTCCCGGGCTTTTTTTTAAACCATCGACATTCCTCAATTTATGAAGTTACACACACACGTCAGAATTGCGAATGGATTAATACGAATGGTTCTGTTGAAGGCTACCCCCGCGAAGGTTTTGCTGGCAGTAAATTCCGTTTCCTTAAATAATAATTCCGGCTGGAAACGATGTTCTCCAACATCTTCGCCAGGGTGAGTTGAAGTAATTCGATGGAACAAGTATGACATTGATTTTTGGATAGATATTGTGCGGTATGTTCGTGGACGTTAGACTTCCGAAGTTTCGAAAACTCGAAAGTCTGATTAGCTGACTTAACTGGATGACCAAATGCAGAATGGATTTTTTTAAATAGACGCATGACTTTCCAGAGATAGCGGAATAGTCGTGGCGCCTAATTTATCAATAACTGTGCAACAAATGGAATCAGTTTTTAGAATAGTTTTGTTATTGCCCGGTCAACCGGTTTTATACAGATTACATGTCCGTGCTATTATAACAGTGTTCATAAAAAAATAATTTAAATAAGAAGGCAAACTATGAAGAATGGAAAAATTGGTTTCGGCGTCATCGGCGTTGGGCGAATTGGGAAAGTTCACATTGAAAATCTGGTAAACCAACTTCCGGGAGCGGACGTGCTCATGATTGCAGACGTCTTTGCAGCGGAATTAAACAAAATTGCTAAGAAGTACCGAATTTCATCAGCGGATACGGATTACAAAAAAGTATTGGATAATCCGGATATCGATGCAATTGCGATTTGTTCATCGACAGACACGCACTATCAGATTCTATTGGATGCAGCCGCGGCAGGCAAGCACATCTTTTGCGAAAAACCGATTGATCTTTCAATTGAAAAAATAACAAAAGTGATTGAAGCCGTTGAAAAAGCCGGTGTGAAACTGATGGTCGGCTTTAACCGGCGGTTTGATCCGAATTTTAGAAAAATCCATGATCTCGTTGTCGCCGGAAAAATTGGCGATCCGCATGTGTTAAATATTACCAGCCGCGATCCCGGTCCGCCTCCTGAAGAGTATGTTCGCAAATCCGGCGGCATTTTTCTGGATATGACCATTCATGATTTTGACATGGCCCGCTTTCAGGTGGGCAGTGAAGTCACCGAAGTATACGCCAAGGCGACAGTGCTGGTCGATCCCATGTTCGAAAAAGCCGGCGATTGGGACACGACCATCACCGTGCTAACGTTCGAAAATGGCGCAATTGGCACCATCGACAACAGCCGCCGCGCGATTTATGGTTACGATCAACGTGTTGAGGTGTTTGGCCCGAAAGGCATGGTCAATGTCACAAACAACAAACCGGATAATCATCTCTATTTCAACAACACTGGCATTCATATGTCGTTGCCGCTCAACTTCTTTATGGAGCGCTACACGGAATCCTATCTCAATGAGATGACTGCATTTTTGGAATGCATTAAAAAAGATACTCCATCTCCAGTGGATGGAAAAGATGGATTGATGTCGGTCGTTATCGGCCTGGCAGCAATGAAGTCGGCAAAAGAGAAACGGCCGGTTAAGATTTCTGAGGTTTATTAGGATAAGGTCGCGGCTACTGATATGGCGAAATTATAAGTGATTTGAATTATTAATAGGAAGTGGCTTAGATTTGTTGCCACCAATAAAATTTCCAATCGTTGCTGGTGGATTTCCTTTGATTGGAGACATTTTATGCTATTTGCATCATATAAAAACACCCATATAATTTTGGTTTTCATTATTACTGTATCAGTAGCCAGCGCGTTTCCTGTCGTGTCGCAATGGGAAAAAACGAATTTTCCCATGTTCCGAAATAATCCGCCCCGCCGTATTTTTCAATTTGAACAAGGATTGTACGCTGCAAATTATGGGTCTTTGTACAAGTCGACAGATAATGGACTAAATTGGTCATGGATTTCGGATTTTGGTTTTTCCGGCTTCTCAGATATGGAAGAAATCGAGAATACATTAATTGCGACTGCATATGTGAATAAAGAATGGCCGGACACGACAGCAACGGTATTTCAATCTATTGATGGCGGTCAAACCTGGGATTCTCTATTTTGTTCTATTCACGGCGGCGAATCAATTGAGAAATTGAACTTAAAATTGTTTATAGATAACGATCACGCACTCTATTGTTCGCCTGATAGTGGCAATACCTGGACAAAAATTAATACATCCGGTTATTTCACGGGGAGAATATCAGAAGTTATTGCTTCTGAAAATAGCCTTTATGTCCGAGTAAAAGACGAACAATTGTTTCGAAGTGATGATGAAGGTTTAACCTGGACGTCAGTGTTATCTGTAGATAATGACGACCATTTTACAAACGTTGCTGTAAAGAATTCAACTATTTTGGTTGGCACATACAGGGCAGGATGCTTAAAATCAACAAATAATGGTCTATCTTGGATGCGAGTCAATTCCGGATTGCCTGAATCATCCGGTTTTTGGGATATAATCTTTTGTGAAGATTATATTATAGGCGCTGTTTCGCATGATTTTTACCTGACAATTTATAAAATGAATTGCAGAGATACAATATGGTATAACTTCAACGATGGACTCAATCTTGCACGAACTGCATCAATACATGATTTTGAGTGCAACGATGATTATCTATTTGTGGCATCAGATAGTTCTCTTTGGAGACGGCCTATAACCGAATTAACAACTTCTGTTAACAGAAATGAGTTTGCTGATATCCCTGAAGGATTTGGCCTGCAATGTTTCCCAAATCCATTCAATTCATCAACAACAATTCATTTTAATTTGGAATTCAGTTCATACATTCAATTGAAAATTTATGATATATTAGGTCGCGAAGTAAAAACTCTTTTTGATGGAAATCTTGATTCAGGCGAAAAGTACTTTCAGTGGAATGCATTAGATGTATCATCCGGAATTTATTTTGTCCAATTGTATGCAGCTAATCAATTCGAAACCATTAAAATTGTTTTAGCAAAATGAATAGAAACCACTTGACAAAAAATAAAAATCGAAGAATAGTACAAATGATCCGTGACAACGAATAACATAGTAAAATGAATAGAGAATAGTGATGAAATATATTATGAGTAGAAATTTCGGTCTGGACCAATCAACATCAATCAAGGATAAGAATATTGGTCTCCGAGTTGTATTACGATATATTCCAAGAATTCTTATTATGGGATTACCTTTTATAATTTCGTGGGGATGCGAAGAAATTGAGTCACCGATAAAAACTCCAATCAATCCCCGAGTGCTGCTCGATGGTCAAAATGATCACATTTGCGTAACAATACAAATCGTTGAGGCTGATACTTCAGTCTATTCAAGTACCGATGGAACATATACGTTACCTGCGCTTGGCGACGGTGTCTGGACGATACGTGCATAATATCCATATTATGAATCGCAGGAGCAGATTATCCGAATGAAAGATGGTAAATTTGTTAAACAAGCGGAAGACATGATTTTGACTAAGCTGATTAATTTTCAAGTCACGATGGCAAAAGAATCTTATGCGATGGATGACGATGTAGAATTCACTCTGGTCAGCACGAATATCAGCCATAAAACAGTTACATTGTGGTCATCAAGTTCTTCCATGGCGACTTATGCAGTACGTAATGATGGAGAAACTATAGCTAGATATCTAGCGCCCGGGCAATCTGCAGAAATAGATACAAGAACCTTTCAACCAAATACAGCAGATACTACTTTGTTAAAATGGAGAACAAGTAAGGAACCACCGCCGGGTCCCGGTAGATATAATGTTTTTGCGGTCCTTCTAGCTATACAAATATTTGTAGACAATGATACGACCAACTACGGATGTTATTTTGTCGGACGTTATTCATCTGATACTACATGTGTTAAACTCAAAGAATCATTGCATACAAAACTTGATCCAGCTACCGTTGTTTTAAATCCTTAACCCAAAAAATGTAACGATTCATCTATTAACTGCTATTGATCTATTAACTGTAAGGCTATTAGGATTCTTTAAAAGAAGGAGTAAAACGCAGCATGAAAAGTAAACTTAATGTTGGCGTCATTGGATTGGGACGGCTCGGGCAAGTTTACGCCGCCGATCTGGCTCATTTGGTTCCGAATGCAAATTTAGTAGCTGTCGCTGACCTGAAAACAGAGCTGGCTCAAAAATTTGCCAACGACTATCAAATTCCGAAATGGTACGGCAATCATCATGAAATCATAAATGATAAGGAAATTGACGCGATTGTGGTCATTTCCTCAACCAGCGCGCATAAGGAAATTGTCATTGAGGCAGCTAAAAATGGCAAGGCCGTATTCTGTGAAAAACCGATTTCCCTCACACTGGAAAATGCCAAGGAAATGGCGGATGTGATAAAATCCACCGGAGCATTCTTGCAGATGGCGTTCCAGCGCCGATTCGACCGAGGCTATGCAGCGGCGCTAAAAAAAATAGACGAGGGCGTCATCGGCGAGCCTGTGCTGTTAGTCTCGATCTCGCGCGATCCGTCGCGACCGCCGTTGGAATTCTGTGATCCGACAAAGAGCGGCGGCATGATCGCAGACATGGGCGCGCACGATTTTGACGTGTGCCGGATGTTCATGGGCGAAGTGAAAAGCGTGTATAGCGTTGGCGGCGCATTGGCGTATCCGGAAATGAAGGAAGTGGGCGATATTGACAACGCCATTGTCAGCGTCACGTTCGAAAGCGGCAAAGTCGGTCATGTGAATTTGAGCCGCAACGCCATATTTGGCTACGATATCCGCACCGAAATTTGGGGGACAAAAGGAAGCCTGCAAGTCGGTTATTTCCGCGAGACGCCGCTGTTGGTGATGGTCAAGGAAGGCATCACCCACGATGTGGTGCCGCATTTTATGGAGCGATTCGAGTTGGCTTACCTTGCGCAAATTCGGAATTTTGTGGATAATGTGTTGCACGAAAAGGAACCGGCGATTAAAGCCGAAGACGCGATAGCTGCGTTGAAAATTAGTCTGGCGGCTACTAAATCGCATAAGGAAAATAGAGTCGTAGAAGTAAAAACGATTGTGTAGAATAGCATAAATTTATTTAAGCCGACAAAGAGCGTCGGCTTAAAGCGATGATGAGCTGATGTTGACATAAGTAAATAAAACGAAACTGCGTTCACATCT
>JAFGDW010000045.1 GCA_016931935.1 Candidatus Zhuqueibacterota bacterium
AGATGTGAACGCAGTTTCGTTTTATTTACTTATGTCAACATCAGCTCATCATCGCTTTAAGCCGACGCTCTTTGTCGGCTTAAAACTGAATAGATAGTTATAATTTATTTCTGCTATAAAAGAGTTCACTCTAAAAAGAGCTTAACCTCGAATTTCACCAATTTTCACTAATTGATATTATAAGACTTAGTAAAGTTAATTTCGCGTCCATTCGTGCAATTGGTGGTTTTTTAGAATAAGCTCATAAAAAATATTACAAAGTATCAACTCAGTATTGAATAATTTTGTTGGCTTCATCCAGCAAAAGAATTACGGGACAGCCAACGAAATATTCCGTACTATGAGCTTACCGAAGGTTACGGCTTTGGACGGATACCCGATAAATGTATTGCATTTTACGGGAGAACACGAAAAAGGTTGTGGAGCAAAGGTGGAATAAAAAAACCTCCAGGACAAATATAACGAATTGTCCTGAAGGTTTATTGGATCGTTTATGAGAGGCAAATTTGTAATGTCATTTTTCATAAAAACAGAGCCATGGAAGGCACAGATTCGATACAAAGGATTTTAGATAATCTGCCTGAATCATCATTTTTTTACCTTCATACGTCGTCTGATGCCTCCATGACCCCACTTGGAACAATATTAAAAAGAACGATTAACTATCGTAATACAACTGGAATTCGTACGGATGTGGACGTAAGGACATCGGTTCCAGTTCAAATTCTGTTTTGTAATTAATCCACGTCTCAATAAAATCATCAGTGAAAACTCCGCCTTTGACCAAAAAGGCATGGTCTTCAGCTAACGATTCCAACGCTTCTCGTAGTGAGCCAGGAACATGAGGAACACTGGCCAGTTCAGCTCGAGTCATATCATAGATATCGCGATCCAGTGGATTGCCCGGATCGATTTTGTTTTCGATTCCATCCAGAGCAGCCATTAACAAGGCCGACCAGGCGACATAACCGTTTGCCGATGGATCTGGACAACGGAATTCAAGACGTTTCGCTTTCGGACTGCTGCTGTACATTGGAATTCGGATGGCAGCCGAACGATTCCGTGCAGAATAGGCCAGGTTAACAGGCGCTTCAAATCCCGGCACAAGACGACGGTAGCTGTTGATTGTCGGTGCAGCAAACGCCAGGATTGATTTTGCATGTTTTAAGATACCACCAATTGCATATAATCCCATTTCACTTAAGCCCGCATATTTATCACCGGCAAACAGTGGTTTCCCACCTTTCCACAACGAAATGTGACTGTGCATACCGCTTCCGTTATCCTCAAAAATCGGTTTTGGCATAAATGTCACGGTTTTTCCGGTTTTGAACGCGACATTTTTAATGATATACTTAAACCACATGAATTGGTCACCCATTTTAAGGAGGTCTTTGAATTCCATATCAATCTCACACTGACCACCGGTACCAACTTCGTGATGGTGCGCTTCAACAACAATACCGACTTTCTGCATTTCAACAACCATCTTACCACGTAAATCCTGGTAAGTATCGGTCGGACTAACGGGGAAGTAACCACCTTTGTAACTCGGCTTGTATCCAAGGTTTGGCTCTTCAATTCGATTGGTGTTCCATGCACCTTCTACAGAGTCAATCTGGTAGAATCCGGTGTTTTGTTTTTGTTCGTAGCGAACTTCATCAAAGATAAAGAACTCTGGTTCCGGACCAATGAAACAGGTATCTGCAATACCTGTTGCTTTCATATGCTCAATTGCTTTGCGAGCAACGTGGCGAGGATCACGAGAATAATCTTCTTTAGTAACCGGATCGACGATATTAGCTATCACGCTGACAGTAGGCAATTCAAAAAATGGATCTATCACCGCTGTATTTGCTTCAGGTACAGCTAACATGTCGGAATTATTAATTGCTTGCCAACCACGAATTGATGAACCATCAAAACCAACACCGTCAACAAATGTACTTTCATCCCATGTTTCGATCGGGAATGTACAGTGTTGCCATGTGCCAAGAAAGTCCGTGAATTTAAGGTCGACCATTTTGGCACCGTTTTTCTTTGCAAAATCAAAGAATTCTTTTGGGGTCATTTCATACTCCTATGAATTTATTAATGATGAGGAAATTAGTATAGCATAAATAAGTTCTTATTCTGAACTCCGATGTTTTTATCGGAGTGAAGCCCATTCTGTCGATATTAACAGATTTAATTAAGGTAACGGGACATGGCCAGTCGCCAAAAGGAATCTCATTCCATAAAACATATGGAGGACTGAGATCCCCCGGCAAAAAAAGCCTCGGGATGACAGTCTCATAATCATATTCAATGCTATACAATTAATCGCTATATTGATAAGAATGAATTAAAGATTGTGGTGAATTAATGACTTTTAAAATTTTCTGTATCAATATATAGCTGCTGCAATATAATCAAATGTCAATATATTGTACCTTGAAAACGATGGCATAGACTAAATCAACGCGCTCATTAAAGTTTTGATTATCCGTAATCAGAATTGATTAACGATTAAACAATAATTCACGATATTTTGGCAAAGGCCACATTTCATCATCAATAATTAATTCTAATTTGTCAATGTGGGTTCGAATATCGTTCAAGAAAGGACGAACATTACGGTCATAAGCTACGGCGATTTCATGAGCATCTTCAATTTTGTTTGCTACTTTTCGAGCCTCAATCATTGCTTTTACTTTATTCTTGATAGCTGAGATGTGCTCAGATATTTCTCTAATTATTTCTAAGCGGTTTCCAGCAAGAGTTTTATATTCATCTCCGAATATTTCTTTTAAGCCCTTGACGTTTTCAATTAACAAGGATTGATACTTAACAGCCGTAGGAACAATGTGGTTAAGCGCTAAGTCGCCAAGAACACGAGCTTCAATCTGAATTTTCTTCATATATTTCTCGTATTCAACTTCTATTCGGCCTTCCAATTCCTTTTCGTCAAATATTCCAAGTTTCGCGAATAATTCTTTCGTGGAATCCGTTTGGTACCCTTTTAACGCTTCAGGAACTGATGTGATATTTGATAAACCACGTTTAGCTGCTTCAGCTAACCATTCTTCACTATAACCATTGCCATCAAAACGAATAGGTTTGCATATGCCAATGTATTTTTTCAATACCTGAAATATCGCGTCATCTTTTTTAACACCTTTTTTAATCAATGCATCGACTTCAATTTTAAAATCAATTAACTGATTGGCAACTGCAGAGTTCAATGCAATCATTGCAGAAGCGCAGTTTGCAGATGAACCAACAGCGCGAAATTCGAAGCGATTTCCTGTAAATGCAAATGGAGATGTGCGGTTTCGATCTGTATTGTCAAGAAGTATTTCAGGAATACGGCCAATATTTAGTTTTAAAGATGTTTTTGCTTCAGGTGACATATTCTTTTCAGATACACTCTGCTCAATTAGATCAAGCATTTTGTTAACTTCTGTACCTAAAAATGCCGACATGATTGCCGGCGGAGCTTCATTAGCGCCCAAACGGTGCGAGTTGGAAGCATTAAGAATACTGGCGCGCAGCAAATCCTGGTGTTTATATACAGCCATAATTGCGTTAACCACAAAGGTTAAGAATTGCATGTTTTCTTTGGGATTTTTTCCAGGAGCATATAAAACGACACCAGTATTTGTTGATAGTGACCAATTATTGTGCTTACCCGATCCATTAATACCTGCAAACGGTTTTTCATGTAACAAACAACGGAATCCATGTTTGCGCGCAACTTTACCCAAAAGATCCATGACCATCAGATTATGGTCAATTGCCAAGTTACATTCTTCGTAAATTGGGGCTAACTCATATTGATTGGGCGCGACCTCGTTATGGCGTGTTTTACATGGAATACCTAATTTGTAGGCTTCATTTTCCAATTCAATCATGAAGTTGCCTACACGTTCAGGAATTGAACCGAAATAATGGTCATCTAATTGTTGATCTTTCGAAGAAGAGTGTCCCATTAACGTGCGACCAGTAAGACAAAGGTCGGGACGCGCCTGATACAAAGCTTCGTCAACCAGAAAATATTCTTGTTCCCATCCCAGGTTTGCCCACACTTTAGTAACATTTTTATCAAAGTATTGACATACTGCAACGGCTGCTTTATCAATTGCATTTAATGATTTTAACAAAGGCGCCTTATAGTCAAGCGCCTCACCTGTATAGGAAATAAATATGGTTGGGATACAAAGTGTTTGCCCAACAATAAAAGCCGGCGATGAAACATCCCAGGCGGTATAACCACGCGCTTCAAAAGTTTGACGTAAACCGCCACTTGGAAATGATGAAGCATCAGGTTCCTGCTGCGCTAACAATTTTCCTGAAAATGCTTCAACAACGCCACCCATATCATTATGATCGATAAACGCATCGTGTTTTTCCGCTGTCCCGTCGGTAAGGGGTTGGAACCAGTGAGTATAGTGAGTCGCGCCGTTCTCAAGCGCCCATGCTTTCATGCCTGTTGCCACACCATCGGCTAATTTACGGTCAATAGTCGTTCCGTTGTCAATTGCGTCGATTACTGCATCATAAGAATCTTTTGATAAATATTTTTTCATCTTTGGACGGTCAAATACCAACATCCCATAAAAATCTGAAGTCAAGTCTGCTTCTCTTTTTACCTCTACAGGTTTGCGTTCTAAAAGCTTTTCAAAAGCTGCCAATCGAAATGTAGCCATACTCTTTCACCTTTTAACTTATGATTCTTGTTGACAGTTCGCAGGTGGATTGATTGGTATAGGTTGCAAAATATCCAATATTTTTTTACAACTGCCTTCTCACAAACAATCATACCGGAACATACGTTAGTTAATTATATGTGAATCAAATCTATTAATTCCTTAATGCTCCCAGACCGCCCTGATCCCTGAAGACGGCCCGGGAGTATGAAAAGGAGGTATAAGCTTAGTTACTATTTAGGTTAGTTTCATTTAGAATGAGTAACCAACACCAACCCAGACAACATCATCTAATTCATCGTCAACGCCGAGAGAATAATTATAGCTGATTGATAATGCGTCAGAGAGTGATTTGGTTGCTGACAGAGCGATCAGGCTCGTAGCATCTTCAATCGCGCGAACTGAATAGGTGCCGTATGCATACGTAATTCCCCAATCCGCACCAAGTGCTGTCATACCAGTGGAAGCTTCAATCCAATACAATGATTCATTTAATCCGCCATCAGTGCTTTTTTGACTCGGAACGAAATAGGCGGACACACCCAGCGGGCCTGCCCCAACTGTAGCAAAAAGTTCGTATTCAGCAGTGACACCTGGTGCAAATTCCTTCATATCATATGAATAGGCCGTAGCACCAATCGAACTAGAGATAGAACCGGTTGGAAGTGTTAATTCAACAAATGGATCTGTTTCAAGGCTTGTCCCAACACTGGAATACCATACACCAAAAGACAATGCTTTATAGGCACCACTAACCGTACCCTGCAGTGCAGCTCCATCAGCCAAAACACCACGCCATACATAATTGGAAACGGCTGTTACATCACCTGAAAATTCCACTTGAGCAAACAGACTGCCACTGAAAAGTACCAGCGTAAGCATTAGAATCGAAATATTTATTCGTTTAGACATTTTTTCCTCCTGAGAATGTGCTGTTTCGTTAGTTGTGTCTCAATATTGCTCTATTTTTCCTTCATCCCTTCCCTTTGCAGAAAAGGATGAAGGAGATTGTAATCTTTAAGTTATAATTAGTTGACTATTACTGGGTGATAAATATCTGGAATCCACTGTAGGCTTCCATACCATGCTCGCCGATATCCAGACCCTGAATTTCCTCTTTTTCAGTAACGCGCAGGCCAACGGTATGTTTAATCACGTTGAACAGAATCATGCCGATTCCGAATGCCCAAATGAACGCAGTACCAATACCGACGGCTTGCACACCCAGAAGTTTAAAACCACCACCATAGAACAAGCCACCATCGACTGCAAACAATCCAACCGCCAAGGTACCAAAGGCACCACATACACCATGCACACTAACAGCACCGACCGGATCATCCACCTTGACTACACTATCAAAAAAGTAAACGCTGCCGACAACCAACATTCCTGCTATTAATCCGATATAGATCGAACCCATGGGTGAAACTGCTGCGCATCCGGCGGTAATTGCTACCAAACCTGCAAGAGCGCCATTGAGAGCCATCGAACCATCCGGTTTTTTGTTCGTAATCCACGAGGTAACCATCGCTGCGATGGCACCGGCGGCAGCTGCGAGATTGGTCGTCACTGCAATCCGGCCAATATCACCATCACCAAATGTTGTGCTGCCGGGATTGAATCCGAACCACCCGAACCATAGAATGAATACTCCAAGTGCAGCAAGCGCAATGTTATGACCGGGAATAGCGCGTGCCTTACCATCCGGACCATATTTTCCGATGCGCGGTCCGAGAACAATAGCACCAGCCAATGCCAACCATCCACCGATTGAATGAACAACAGTCGAACCTGCAAAATCAACGAAACCTAAATTTTCCAGCCAGCCACCACCGGCAAGCAACGACCCCCATGCCCATGATCCGAAAATCGGATAAATGATAGCACAGATAAAAACACTATAGATTAGATAGCCGATGAATTTAGTACGCTCTGCCATAGCACCCGAAACAATCGTAGCAGCCGTTGCAGCAAACACGGTTTGGAAAATTAGAAATGTCCAATTCCAGTCTTTTCCTGCAATATCTGTCACGGACATCATGAAATGGGTTGTGCCAAATAATCCATTTGTTGCTCCGAACATAAGGCCAAAGCCGAATAAAAAGAATACAAGTGAACCAATGGAAAAATCCATTAAATTTTTCATCATAATATTGACTGTATTTTTGGCGCGAGTAAATCCGCCTTCAACCATTGCGAAGCCTGCTTGCATGAAGAATACTAAAAATGCAGCAACACAAGTCCAGACAATATTTATATTGTTTTGTAAGTCTTCACTTATTTTCGTAATAGCAGCAGCATAATCTACTGCTTGTGAAGAATCAGCAGCCGCATCCTGTGCAAAAACAGGGAGGCTGAAACTGCCAACGACGGTTAAAACGATAAGCCAGATGAGTGACTTCTTTAAGGTTAACATACATCTTCCTCCTTCGACATTGAGATTCTTATCCGATGGCATCATTTCCGGTTTCTCCCGTTCGAATTCGGTAGCACTCTACTAAATCCTGAACAAAGATTTTCCCATCGCCAATATTGCCTGTTTTTGCTCCTTCGATAATTCCTTCGATTGTAGGTTTAACAAAATTATCGTTGACTGCAATTTCAAGCCGAATTTTCTTTAATAGGTTTACTTCAATATCAGCGCCCCGGTAAGTTTCATGATACCCGCGCTGTGCTCCGCAGCCAAGTGCGTTTGTCACGGAGATTTTATAAACCTCACGTTCGTAGAGAGCTTGCTTGACTGCATTTAATTTCTGAGGCTGGATGTATGCAATAATAAGTTTCATCCTCTCTCTCCTTTGATTATGATCGTAATTAGTAAATCCAGATTCCGGATCTGATAAAATAGTTCACTTTTGATTAGGCAATTGATGTGCCAAATATTTTCACATTATTTTAATTCAATTAATTTAATAAGTTATCTCAGACATAAGACAGTCAATTTTATCCGCAAACACAACAATTATGTTTAGCTTTAATTAAATTATGACAATAATGTTGGAAAACAATATGCACACTCGGCTCTTTCTATGCTTTTTGTATTCAATCAAAGCTGCAAGTATATTTTTTTGGACCAGAGATCGATATATAAAGTGCACACAAAAACACGTAAACCAATAATAGATCGAGCAATATTATTGTAGTAAACTTGTCATCACTACTAATTGAGATACTTTTTTACAATAAACAATCAATGTCTATATAAAAAGCAGCAACCCATATTTTTAACATTTTAACAATCCCGCCAATTCGTTTCGTCTAAAATAATCGATTTATATTTTTTCGGATTGGGATTCCTTCAAGTTTACAACAATTATGTCCTGTCATTTTTTTTGCCCGACAAATTTGTATGGACATACATATTATGAATTATAGGTGGTAAAAAAACGATGCGATCGAATTCGTTTGAAAAATATTTTTATTTTATAAATCGAGACAGGCAACAGTAAACCGACCAATAATTTGCTTGCGAATTTCTTTTTTTTATAGTATCTTATAGCATAAATAATCAATTACTAATGACGATTGGAGCATCGCATGAAAATCTTCTCCGTACTGTTGCTCTGCATGCTACTTTTAAGCACTGCAGTTTTTGCCGAAAATTATTTGATCAATGGCGGTCAGGAATCTCAAATAGACTACCAAATGATTCAGAAAGTTGAACCTAAACCTCAAATAAAGCGCATCTATCTTACATTCGTTAAACCAGTTACATTCGAGTCACCAACTTATTCTCAGCGCGTTACAAATCCTAATTTTAAATTTGCACCTACTCCCGACAACAAAGAAGAATATACGGATAAGCGTGGGAACAGCGTTATCAAAGCTACCTGGAATAATCCGGCATCTGCAATTGAGTCGATTATTTCGTTTTCAGCGATGAACCAAACAAAGCTGGAACCATTAAAAACCGGGACTCCGTTTCCAATGAATGCACTCCCTGCGGATGTTCAACCTTATCTGACTGCAACGAAACAGGTTCCATCAACGGACCCCCAAATTGTTGCCAAAGCCAAAGAGCTTACGACTGGCGCCTCAACCGAATTTGATGCTGTTCAACGAATTTTAACCTGGGTAATTGATCATATGCACTATGTACTGACACCCGAAAGCTATGAAGCAATGTACTCATTCAATACGGGAAAGGGGAATTGTCAGAATTATTCGCATCTGTCATCAGCATTGATGCGGGCTGTGGGAATTCCGGCTCGAATTGTGAATGGAGTTACATTAAAGCGTCCTTATAATATGGAAGTTGGGGATCGTACATTTACTCTGAAGATGGCCGAAGGACGTCATTCATGGATTGAAGTTTGGTTTAGCGATCTTGGCTGGGTGCCGTTTGATCCACAACAGACTGCTTTATTCGTAAGCAACAGATTTATCCGCGTTGAAGTAGGATTGGATAATGCGGAAACGTCACAGGACGGACTGATCCGTTGGGCGCAATCAAAAGGTGCGCTTGTACAACCTGAGTTCGAAGAAGTTATCGATTCAAAATTTTCATCTGATCAGGTAAAACTGGCCGCACAAATTCAACCGTATGGTCCTCAAAAAATGTTACTCGTCCCCGATGTAAAAGCAGCGTTCAAGCAAACAACAACTAAGGTCGAACCACCTCCCAAAAGGATTGATCCCACAATATTGCAAACACTTAAGTATGACAAACCATTTTTATTTGGAAATCTTGAATTTCCTGAGGGCGTTGATTTTATCAACACGCGTGGACCGGCCGAACAAGGCGATAATGCAACCTTTGAAATGAAGAAAAATTTTCTGGTGGAAACTGCTGAATATGTGACGAGCGGCGCCCAATACGCTCAAATTGCTGTGCTGACAAAACCGGTAAAATTGGGAGTCGTGAGTCTCGCATTACATAAATTTGGCGGAAATGGCCAGATGTGGGTTGAATTGCGCAAGGATTATCAAGGCATGCCGGGTGAGACGATTGCCACAAGTGATTTTATTGCACTTGAAAAAATTCCATTTAAGCCAGGCTATTATTGGGTTGATTTCGATTTTAAACGCGATTGGCCAATTCTTCAACCGGGCAAGTACTGGATAGCATTAGGATTCACAGGTCAACCAATTGTGAACTGGTTTTATACATATGGCAAATCCGTCGGTCCGGTCGATGGCACCCGTTATAAAACAGTGCTGGATGAAGAGTGGAGTAAAGCATTATCGTATGAATTTAATTATCGCATTGTCGGCTTAACAACAAATCAATAAGTTAAATCATCATGAATTTTCTGTCTTTCAAGAGCAGATCTGTTTGGTCTGCTCTTTTTTATTTTCGCAGCGTGGCAACGCCGCGGGCGATAAAATAAATAAATTAAGGGTTGATTCTATTTGCTGAATTTTATATATTTAAACAAATAAATCAAAAACTATAACTTAATTTAAGGAAGGTGATTCCAAATCTACTTTTTAAAAAAACAACAAATTCCTCAAAATACAACCTTCAATCTTATTCCCTGGCAAGGATATATCCGCCTGACAATTCAACGATTTACATGATTCTTTCTCGACACTGATTATTCATACTTGAAGCAACCAAATACCAATTGGCTTTAAGCAGCTTGTTTAGTTAATCCATACACCTATCATACTTCATTTTCCTGGTGAGATAAAAGATGCCGAGGGCTATTATAATTAGCTAATATAGTAATGCTTAATTATCGCGAATAGCAACTGCAATCACACATGATCAGCTTTAATCGAAGGTTACTAAATCATTTTTGAAATGTGGTGAACCTGCACGATTGCTTTTAATAGGTACGGCAATTTAAATATGCTGTATCTATTTGCAATGTGCTATCAGGCTTAAAAAAAGGTTAGGTAATTCATTTTCTATTTGGAAGGAAAAATCATGTCAATTTTTAATACACACCAGCAGAACATTGCCGAAAAACTTGAGACCGATGTCAAAAAATCAAAATGGAAAGATTGGCATTGGCAGTTGAAACATGCCATTAAGGATATTGCGATGTTCGAAAAAGTGACAGGTATCAAATTTACCCAGCATCAGCGAAATGAATTGGAAGACACTGTAAAAAAATTTCCGCTATCAGTTACACCATATTATATTTCATTAATTGACACCAATGAATATGAAATGGACCCAATTTTCAAACAGTCTTTTCCCAGTATCAATGAACTAACTGTTTATGAACATGACATGACCGATCCATTAGCCGAGGATAAAGACAGTCCTGTGCCCGGCGTGACGCATCGTTATCCGGATCGTGTTTTATTTACTGTCAGCAATATCTGTTCGATGTATTGCCGGCATTGCACTCGAAAACGGAAAGTTGGCGATGTGGATTATATTCCAAACAAGGGTATGATCAAAGCCGGGATTCAATATATTCGAAAAACACCACAAATTCGCGATGTGTTGTTATCCGGCGGTGATCCGCTTATGCTGTCTGATGACTATCTTGACTGGATTCTCGGCGAAATTCGTACCATTCCCCATGTGGAAGTGATACGAATCGGGACGCGTATGCCGGTAGTACTCCCCTATCGTATCACAACCGATTTGATTGAAATGCTCAAAAAACACCACCCAATTTGGATCAATACGCATTTCAATCATCCCCGGGAAATTACCAGTTCATCAAAAGAGGCACTGAGTATGTTAGCGGATGCCGGTATTCCGCTTGGAAATCAGTCAGTATTGCTGGCGGGAGTGAATGATTGTCCGCGCATTATGAAATCGTTAGTGCATAAATTGGTGCAAAATCGGGTGCGACCCTACTATCTCTATCAGTGTGATCTTTCCGAAGGGTTATCGCATTTTCGCACACCAATTGGCAAGGGAATTGAAATTATCGAAAGCATGATAGGCCATACCAGTGGTTTTGCGGTACCGACATATGTGATTGATGCACCCGGTGGCGGCGGCAAAATTCCGGTGATGCCTTATTACATTATTTCCTGGTCTACCAATAAAGTTGTTTTGAGAAATTATGAGGGTGTAATTACCATGTATAAGGAACCCGATTCCTACGAACCGATATTTTGTGATCGGAAATGTGATAAATGCGAACTGTACTTAAAACTGGACAGTGTCGATGATGAGTATCGGGCAACAGGAATTGAAGAGTTGCTTTCCGATGCTGACGAACGAATTTCACTTGTCCCCGAACACAATCTCCGCCTGGAACGGCGCACTAACTCAGAGGAATAGTATTCATGGTTTGGATTGATTATCTGATCTTTGGAATTTACTTCTTAATTATTCTATCCGTTGGATTTTATTTTTATCGGCGTAACCAAAATCGCGAAGATTATTTTATCGGTGGACGAACAATGTCGGCAAGCCACATCGGTCTGTCGATTGTGGCAACCGACGTCGGTGGCGGATTTAGCATTGGACTTGGCGGTCTCGGATTCATGATGGGATTATCAGGTAGTTGGCTGCTATTTACGGGATTAATTGGTGCGTGGTTGGCAGCAATATTAATCGTTCCCAAAATCAAGAAAATTGACAAAACCAACGGAATGTTGACTTTTCCCGATTTTTTGCGTCATCATTTCAATGATCGAGTTGCATTGGTGGCTGCAATTATTTCCAGAATTGGATATTTGGGATTTACTGGCGCTCAAATATTAGCCGGAGCCAAATTAGCAGCGGGCAGTGTGTTTTTCAAGATTACATTCATGGATCCACTCACACTCTCATTATATGTTATGGCGGGCGTTATCCTGGGCTATACGGTTCTTGGCGGAATCAAGGCAGTTATTTATACCGATACAATTCAATGGATTGTACTACTTGGTGGACTGCTGTTTTTTGGTGTTCCGTTTGCTTTATATGAAGTTGGTGGCTGGGAAGCCATTCAACACGAATTACCCGCACATTATTTTCAATTGACTAACATTACACTTCGCCAATTTGTGAACTGGTTCTTTACCATTGTTCCGATCTGGTTTATCGCCATGACGCTTTATCAACGGATTTATGCATGTAAATCAACGAAAGATGCCCGGCGAGCGTTTTTTATTGCCGGTCTGCTGGAATATCCCGTAATGGCATTTTTGGGCGTGTTTCTGGGAATGATTGCCAGAATATTTTTCCCGAATGTCGAAGCTGAAATGGGAATGCCCATGCTATTGCGCGATGTTTTACCGATTGGCATCACCGGAATCGTGCTTGCGGCATATTTTTCAGCTATTATGTCGACAGCGGATAGCTGCCTGATCGCCTCGGCGGGAAATTTTGTGAACGATATTATCGAACGCTATTGGGTAATCAACGCATCACATAAACAAATTGTTCGTATTTCGCAAATCAGCACCCTGGTAATTGGTTGCATCGCCATGCTGATTGCCGGTGCATTTACTACAGTGCTGGAAATAATTCTGCATGCGTATTCATTCATGGTGGCCGGATTAGTTATTCCTACATTAGCGGCATATTTTACACCTTACAAGAACTCACCGGCCGCTTTACTCAGCATGATCGGCGGTGGGGGTTTAACACTGATTGTCATCTTTTCAAAAATATCCATGCCAATGAAACTTGATGCCAGTATATATGGCATCATATGTTCGGCATTGATTTATGTGGGCACAATCATCATCCAAAAACAAAGGGCTTAACATGTACGATAAAATAGAACGGCTTCATAATTCCATTATTCAACACGGTAAAAATAATGATCGTATTTATTTGATGAAACTTGCCAGAGATGGTCATCCGGAAGTTTTAAATGATATTGAAAAGCTAGCGAGGCAGAACAAGTATACAAAAATATTTGCCAAAGTACCGCAGTGGGCACGGTCAGAATTCCAAAAACGAAATTACGTAAAGGAAGCGTATATTCCGCACTTTTATAATGGCGATGTATCGGTTTATTTCATGTCACGCTTTCTTGACAAGGATCGCGCCGAACTATCTGATGAACAACAGCAGCTCATCAATAAAAACATTAATATTGCCAAAAACAAAAAATCGACACGGAAACCAGTGAAATTTAATTTGCCATTTGAACTGCGTCCGTTGAATGAACGCGATATTCCACAATTAATTTCCGTATATAAACACGTTTTTCGTTCTTACCCATTCCCCATTTTCGAAACAGATTACTTACGAAAAACTATGCATGAAAATATTATCTATTTTGGTGCGTTTGATGGTTACAAGCTTGTCGCTGCATCATCCGCCGAGATGGATATGAAGACCGGGAACGCTGAAATGACGGATTTCGCGACCTTGCCGAATTATCGGGGAAACGGACTGGCACTGCATCTGTTAAAAAAAATGGAAGAAGAAATGCGGGCACGCTCGTTCAAAACTGTATTTACCATCGCCCGCTCTTATTCGGCCGGCATGAATGTCACGTTTGCTAAAAAGAATTACGTATATGGTGGTACACTGATTAATAACACCAATATTGCCGGGGACATTGAATGTATGAATGTGTGGTATAAGCAAATCGATGAATAGGAAGCATGTCCGCGCGGTTTTTCTGTGATTGAATATGTCCTGCGACCAATTGCAATCGTTTATGAAAGTTCCGCATATCATGTACTATGACGATCTATCCGAAATCGACATTCACAATTCTAACGATGCGAACTATTTTGAGAAAGCCGCCATGATGATATATTCGCCATCACTTTTGAATTAAAGTTTAGCGCCGGTTGGAAAATCATCGTTAATGCTGCAGGCAATCGTCCCCTATCGCTGGATCAACAATTGGGAATCCGGCGATCGCGCAACATATCGTCGGCTCAAGGAACAGGCGAAACAGACATTAATCCGGAAAGCGGAAAAACTAATCCCGGGACTAACCGAAGCAATTGAGTTTGAAGACGCTGCCACACCGTTGACTTACGAACGCTACACCCACAACACTGATGGCGCGACCTCGGCATGGAGTTGGAATCCGAACAATAAATTCTATTCCAAATTTTCAAAAGTGTATATTGAAACTCCAATTCCGAACCTGCTGATTGGTTCATGTTGGGCAAACCAGATCGGCGGCGTGCCCGGTGCGATTGGGGCTGCCTGGAAGTGTGCTGAAAAAATTAAGTAACGCCATTCATTTAAAAAATGAATAATTGAGAATGTGATTTGCTAACTTTTATAAGCTTTCAATATATGCTTGCTTTTTCATGTTGACATATTTATATTGCAGTATCATTTCAGTATTGACAGCCGGTAATCACCCACAATTCAACAAGTTTGGGAGCGATTAATCCGTTATTAATTGAGGATGAATCAATAGTCAGGAAAACGAAATTATGATCGAAAGTGATTCCAATACTAATTACCGCACTACCAATATTACAACAGTAAAATTTTATTCCAGTCACGAATCATTGGCTGAGATACCGGAAGTCAATCCACTACGGTTGTTGTACAGGCGCTGGCGCTCAATGAAATTACACCAGAAGATTTTCTAAAGGTTATTTTCAAAGAATTTAAAATATCGCTATTGCTGGCCATTACCCTGGCTGAAAGTAATGTTTTTATCACAACAAACCGTTATTCCCAATGGATTCAATTTGTCATATATCGGTTTGGCAATTGCCATCGCGCTGGGCTTGCAGGTGATAACTGCAACGATCATCGGCGCTATTTTGCCATAGATTGCCGCCAAACTTAAATTTGATCCGGCGGTCGTCGCCAGCCCTGCATAGACTACGGTTGTTGATATTACAGGATTGATTATTTATTTTTCACTGGCAAAATTTATCTCGGAATTTAAATCGGTCGATTCAATTCAACCAAAGCAATGGTAAAGTGAGCTTGTCCGGATTCACAAAACGCGGCCGTTTTTAACACAGGTGGCAATGTGAAATTTCAACTGACAGATACGGAAGATTTAAAAGAAGCAAAGCTGCTGCTCGAAAATCCGGGGATTACCGCCAAATTGACCAACATGTTTGGCACACCGATCGAAAAAGGTTTTAAACTTCTTCCGGCGGACTGGAACGATAAAGTTGTGGAACTAACACGGTCTGCATTAAACAGGGCAGTACACGCTGCCGTATTCACGATGAAAGATGCACCGGGCGAACGGTCTTCCAATGCCTGGCATAAAATTGCCGTGGCAACCACTGGCAGTATTGGCGGCTTTTGGGGATTACCTGCACTGGCAATTGAACTACCAATATCGACCACCATTATGCTACGTTCCATCGCGGATATTGCCCGTAGCGAAGGTGAAAAAATTGCCAGTACGGACACCAAATTGGCATGCATCGAAGTGTTTGCATTAGGCGGCCCGAGCTGTTCGGATGATGCATCGGAATCCGGCTATTTTGCTATCCGCGCAGCATTGGCGCAATCCATTTCCAAAGCCGCCGGATACGTTGCAGAAAAAGGACTCGTGGAAGAAGGCGCTCCCGCCCTTGTCCGGCTGATCATTCAAATTGCCGAACGATTTAGTGTTCAGGTAACCGAGAAAGTGGCTGTCCAGGCAATTCCCGCCATTGGCGCCGCCGGGGGAGCGCTGATTAATACGCTATTTATAGATCATTTTCAGGATATGGCGCGTGGCCATTTTATCGTGCGTCGGCTGGAACGACAATATGGAAAAGAGCTGGTGAAAGCGACGTATCAGACGCTTTAGTGCGGTTATCTTCCGTATTAAAAATTGTCAAAGTATTAATGATTCTGTTGATTAAGTCTGATTTATCCTTGCGAAGGTTTTGGATAATCCAATATATTAACTAAAAACCGATTTTAATATCAATGTATAGTATCCTGCTATTTCCACAACCTTCGCAAGGCTGGTTTATCAACAGAGTCATTAATTATGATATCTCACAACTAGCAAATATTACATCCGAAGACCTTTTCTAATATTTTAATACACCATCACACGAATTAAAACTAAATAATAGAGGAGTATAAAATGCGAATAAGCCACCTCACTTCGATTATAGCCTGCTTCATCATGCTCGTATTTTTTATCAATCCATCAAATGCTATCAGCGTGACAAATGCTTCCACTATCCACGTTTGGGAAATCCAGGAAATCACACTGAACGCCGAACAATCCTACGATAATTACTACACCGATGTCACCTGCTGGGTGGAACTCACCGGCCCCGATTTCGCCAAACGGATTTATGGATTTTGGGATGGCGAAAATCGCTTCGTTGTTCGACTGGTGGCAACCGCGCCGGGTACATGGCAATGGACCAGCAGCTCGAATCAACCGGATGACGGCGGCCTGAATGGCCACAGCGGATCATTCACCGCAATTGCCTGGAGCGAGGCTGAGTTACAGGCAAATCCCAACCGGCATGGTTTCATCCGGGCAACATCTAATGGGCACGCATTGCAATATGCGGACGGCACGCCGTTCTTTCTGGTCGGCGATACCTGGTTGGCCGGAACAACCTGGCGCTTGCCCTATCGCGGTGTGGCCGGTAGCGAAGATTATGTTCCCGCCCCCGGCATCGGATTTGAAGATGCCGTGATGTATCGCAAAGGCCAGGGCTTTAACTCAGTCAGCATGATTGCCTGTTTCCCAAATTGGGAAGCGGATTGTAATCCCAGCACCTATGCGGATGCCAACGGCATTTTTCTTCGTAACGCCTGGGAGAAATTCGATTACTATGTTGCCGATGGCAAGCTGACCGCCAAAAACATGCGCGATGAATACGGTAACAAGCCGTTTCATATGTCAAAGGAACACGCGGACGTTGCCGATTTCGACGATATCATTCCCGCCTATTTTCAAAGCCTCGATAAAAAGATGGCGTATTTGTCAGACCAGGGATTTGTGCCTTTGCTGGAAACAGTCCGCCGCGACATATGTCCATCGTGGAAGGCATATTTCGATTTTAATGAATCGTACGCACGTTATGTGCAATATTTGATTTCACGTTATGGCGCGTGCAATTTCATTTTCAGCGGCATCCATCTCGACTGGATTCCCAAAGAATACAGCCTGACCGCGGATGAATTCAACGAGGCGCTCACCTATCATTTGAAAAAGTATGGCCCGCTGCCGTTTGGGCAACCGTATACGACATTAATTAATAATTCCACGTTGATTCAGTTCGGGCATAGCGATCACTGTCCCTGGCTGACCATGCAGAGTGTCGGCAACAAACCGCGCGATCATTCAGTTGCTGTCAAGCTGGATTCGATATTTAACCTGACGCCTCCTTATCCGGCCATTAATTTTGAACCGTACTACACCGGCTGGAATCATGAAATCAACATGCCCAACGGCGAACGGCCACCCGCCAATTCTGACCGCGACATCTACTTCTCACGCGCACAAATGTACGGATCGGTGTTATCCGGGGGATTGTCGGGACACGTGCACGGAACATCGGCGTACGACATTACCACCACCGGCGAACCGGATGGCATGCGCAATTACATTTGGGATGCACTGAAATTCAGATCGGCAAACTATATGCAACATCTGGCAGCGTTTATATTGTCCGAAGGCGAGCGGTATCAGAATTTACAGCCCGGCGCGCACGACATTCATCCGCAAAAAGCCCCAGGCAGCCCCGAACGCGGTCTGGACGGCTGGTCGTATATGATGCGTACCGCCGACAAAACATTGGCGTTACTCTATTTTGAAAATAAAGCGGTCTTGCCGAAATTGAGTGGATTTGAGCCCAAAACGTCCTATTCATTCCAATGGTACAATCCACAAACCGGAGAATGGCATGAACCGATTTCCTTGACATCAGACAAAAAAGGAATACTTACGGTGCCTTCATTACCAGAGAATGCCAATTCAACAATGACTGATTGGGCAGCGAAAATCAAGCAGGTTGATTAATGAATAAACGCTTCATGCTAAACCTTAACGAGTACAGAGTTACATCATAACTTTCGTAAAAAATTTAAAAGTCATGTTAGAACACAATAAGGACAACTATATGAAATACGTATTCATGTTTTGCAGTCTGTTTTCTATCGGTTCTGCTTTACATGCCCAGTGGTTCTGGATAAAACCATTACCTTAGGGGAACATCCTACAAAGCGTTCATTTTTTCAACACGAATGAAGGTATTGCCGTGGGTTATCGGGGCGTCATTCTGAAAACGGCGAATGGCGGTACATCGTGGGAATTTCAGGCCACTCAGGCGACCCATGATCTGCACAGCATGTTTTTTGTCACTGATGATGTCGGTTACATTGTGGGTAATAAGGCAACGATTTTGAAAACCATGGATCGCGGCGGCCATTGGGAGCTATTGGATTGTGACATCGTAGAAAATCAGGACTTTTTCGATGTCTTTTTTACCGGCATTAATACGGGTTATCTTGCAACCACGCAAGGATTTTATAAAACGGTCGATGGCGGTTTGAACTGGACCAAACAAACCGTGAATGAGCTATTCGTTAATGGCATCTTTTTTGTGGACCAGAATACAGGCTTTGCCTGCACGGAACGGGGCGTGATTTTACGAACAATTAATGGCGGCGCGACCTGGACGAAACAATTTACAGCGGATTTTACATGGTTTTTTGATATTACGTTTACTGATGTCAATACTGGCTATGCGATCGGTTCCAGTCCTGACTTCAATATTCTGAAAACAACGGATGGCGGGACTTCCTGGCAACCGAAGACCCTTAACGCAGCCGTAAGCGGCCTGCAGAGCGTGACTTTTATCGATGTGAATACCGGATATATTTCGCTGCTTGATGGGAAAGTGTTAAAAACGACCAATGCCGGGGAGGAGTGGAATCTTATAGCTGTTGATAACGAACCTGTACATAAAGCAAGTCTGTACAGCGTTTGTTTTCCTGATAAAAACACCGGCTATGTCGTTAGCGGCGGCGGACATATTTTCAATACGTCGGATGGCGGAACAACCGCCAAGTTATGGGATATAGTCTTTGTTAACGATTCTGTCGGCTATATCGCGGGAGAAAACGGGACCATACTTAAATGCACGGATGGCGGGAATGTCTGGAATCGCCTGGACTGCGGCGTTACGGCGCACCTTCATGCGATCGAGTTTACCGGCATGAACACAGGTTATGCCGTTGGGAGTTCGGGGACAATTCTTAAAACAGTAGACGCTGGTTCGACCTGGAAACCGCTGCAAAGCGGAACGACGCAGCCGCTTTGGAATATTGTTTTTACGAACAGCACAACTGGCGTTGTTGTTGGCGACTACGGAACAATTCGTAAAACCACGAACAGCGGGCAATCGTGGGAGAGGAAGGTCAGCGGTACACAACTTTATCTGGACGGCTTGGATTTTGTTGATGAAAAGATTGGCTATGCTGTTGGCGGCGATGGGACGATATTAAAAACCATGGATGGCGGCGAGCATTGGACGTCACAACATGGTTATTATGGCAATGAACTTGCCAACATTTTTTTTACCGAAAATGGGACCGGGTATGCTGTTGGTCCGATTGGTATAATCAAAACCACCGAGAACGAATGGATTGATGTGCGGCCGGATGTTACCTGCAAAACAGGCACATTTCAACTCAATCAAAATTATCCGAATCCATTCAATGCATCGACCACCATTCGTTATTCAATTCCACGATCAAGTCATGTTACGCTGAAAATATATGACGTGCGCGGAAGGGAGGTCATGACGCTGGTTGAGCAAACCGCGCCCGCAGGGAATTATACGGCTGAATTTAATGGCGCCCGTTTTCCCAGCGGCGTTTATGTGTATAGAATGCAAGCGGATGACTACAGCGTGTCCAGGAAATTTGCTTTACTGAAATAGTGCAATATTGCCGGTGAGTAGGAATAGCAAAAGGACTAAAAAATATTTTTTTATCGATTGAAAAGAACATAACGATTATTTAATCTATGGCCGCGTGTCGTATATCTGGTTGAAATTGATTCGTGAAAAACGTTTTCATCACAGTATAACCCTAGCGCGGCAAGCCGCATGTGAAACGTTCCTGCCGATGGCGGGATGAAATGTGAAAAGTAAAAAGACAAATTATTTTG
>JAFGDW010000046.1 GCA_016931935.1 Candidatus Zhuqueibacterota bacterium
CAGCGATGAAAAGTTAAGTCGAATTGCTGGCGAATCCGGTTTTACCGAGGCTGTTCAATTTAGCCGTATTTTTAAAAAAGTTACCGGTTTTCTCCCAGCTGAATACCGTAAAAACATAAGGCAATAGCAGAATTTCCCTAAAAAATAGCACAATTATATATTCTTTTCAAGCTGTGCAGTTTTTATATTAAAAAAAGGATTGAATTCTGTCTCTTCAAAAACTATATATGATGTAAAGGTTTTCAAATAATTTAACCGCATAAAGTAATTCTTATAACACCGCGTTTTTTTTCCAGATTAAAATTCCTGTACCTTTGCATACTCTCTTTTTTATCCCTTTTGAAAAAACAGAATTCACAACCAGGTAGAAAGATTCATAAATGAGGCTATAATGAAAGGGAAATATAATTTATTCCTTCTTGTATTCTTTTTTGCTTTTTTATTATTTTATGCAGTGTATGCGCGTAATCCCCTCATCTCTCATATCTATGCGGCAGATCCATCGGCGCATATTTGGCCGGAAAATCCGAATACACTTTGGCTCTATACCTCGCACGATGTGCCGGGCACAAATCATCACGCTACCATGTTTGACTACCATGTGTTCTCGACCAAAGACCTTATTCATTGGACAGATCACGGACGGGTGCTTTCGGTGGATGATGTTGATTGGGCTATTGCTTATGCCTGGGCTATTGATGCGACTTATCGACATGGAAAATATTATCTGGTTTATTGTATGATCGAAACGGCGACTGGCATGTTCCGGACGGGCTTGGCCACCAGTCAATATCCACAAGGTCCGTTCACCAATATTGGTTTCATTCAGAACGTAGAATGGGGACAAGATCCCTGTTTATTTATCGATGACGACGATACTCCCTACCTCTTTTGGGGCGCCGGTGGCCATTGTAGCGCTGTTCAACTCACCGACGATTTGCTTTCCACCATTCCTGAAACAAAAGTCGATTTGACCGACCAGTTGTTTGAGGTATTTGAAGGCCCTTGGGTGCATAAATACCAGAACAAATATTATCTCTCCTACCCCGGTCTGCCCAACGGCCAGTGGCCGGAGGAAATGTACTATGCAATCGCCGACCAGCCCTTGGGTCCCTATAAATCCATGGGCAAATACATCCCGGTGTTTGAGGGCCATTCCGGTACCAATCATGGTTCGATTATAAAGTTTAAGGATCAGTGGCTGGCGTTCCATCATTCGGCCATGGTGTCCGGTGGTTTGAGCGAAGTGCGCAATCTCATGGCTGACTTGCTCTATTACAATCCCGACGGCACGATTCAACCAATAATCCCCGATCCGAACGGCATCACCAACGGAGAACCGGTAAATTGCACTATTTTTCTGGAAGCCGAAAACGGCAAAGCAGCGGGTGGTTGCTTGGCCGGTACGTTTGTCGAGGTCGATTTTCCGGATTATACCGGCGCCGGCTATGTAGCGGGTTTTGATGTCAGTCAGGACTATGTTGAGGTATTGGCGCAAGTCTCCAAGGACATGCAAGCAAACCTGAAAATCCGCATGTCCGCTGAAAACGATTTCAAGGCTGATGTACTGGTGGGCGTCACAATGCTCGCCGGTTGGGATGGCCTGCCCGTCAGCAAGACCGATGGCTGGCAAGTTGTCGATTTTGGCCCGATAAATCTCAAGGCAGGAGATAATCGCATTCGATTTACCAGTAAACAGGATGTCCATCTCAAAATTGATCATTTAATCGTTGAACCGATACATTCTGAGTAAAACAAGGCGTACTTGATATGAATATATTTAAAGAAACCGTTTACCCACTGCTGTTGATAATCCAAATGATTTCCTGCGGCAAGAATTCCACCGAACCCAGCATCTCGGTGCCAGTGGCGAACGATATTTTGGTCGATAAAAACGCCACAACCGAAACCGCAAATTTATTCAGCTCGATGAAAACGAATGCGGCACGCGGTGTTATGCTTGGGCAACAGGATGCGTTTACCGGTCGGCATGTAGACCAGGGCGGTCCGGATATGACAGATATGAAAATGACTTGCGGCCAGCATCCGCTGGTGGTAGGATTGGATTTTATGTTCATCACCGATATTCAAAACACGCCTGGCTCGTGGTTCGCCGAACAGGAAACCATCATAAAAGAACAGGCCAGAAATTGCTACCAACGAGGGCAAATCATTCACTTTACCTGGCATTTCCGCAATCCCATTACCTATGATTGGTTTTCAATTAACAGCGATCCCGAACGACAAAGAATCGCCAAACAATGTATGGCAAGCATTCTTCCAGGCGCATCCAGGCATAACTATTATAAATCTGTTTTGCAAAAAGTGGCTTTGGTACTTGATGAATTGAAAGGATCAAAGGGAGAGCCGATTCCTGTCATTTTTCGGCCTTTTCATGAATTTGACGGCAACTGGTTCTGGTGGGGCAAGCCATATTGCACAGCGGAACAGTTTATCGAGAACTGGCAATTCACCGTCACCTATCTACGCGATGAATTGGACGTTCACAATATCATATATGCGTTTGCACCGGACAATGGCTTTCGATCCGAAGCCGAATATCTTGAACGTTATCCCGGCGATGATTATGTCGATTTGGTCGGCATGGACAATTATAGTGATTTTGAAAGCAACAACATCGATGCAGCCGCTATGAAGTTGAACATCATTTCGAATTACGCTAAAACACATAACAAACTGGCCGCACTAACGGAATGCGGTTATCGGAACAATCCGAAACCGCATGATTTGTATACGCGTTACTACTTAACCGCACTGCGGACATATCAGTTGGAGCTGTCGTTTATGATGTTTTGGGTCAATAATTCTTCCAACTATTACGTGCCCACGCCTAGCGAGTCCACCGCTAACAATTTTCGCGCGTTTGCTAACGACGAGAGAATCCTGTTGGAAGGGGATATCGAGAATCCCTACAAAAAACAGGAGTAGTCTACTACAACTAAAGGAGTCCAGGATGCGAACCGTTATAATTTGTCTGTTATTTTTCTCTCAACTTTTTGCCGTTGACATTCAGGTGGATGTTGCCGTGGATCGACAACCCATTTCACCATATATTTACGGCAAAAATAATTCACTGTCGGACGATGCGAAAAAACCAATATCAAAAGCGGATTGGACGCGTATTAAAGATTCCGGTGCTAATCTTTTGCGCGAAAGCAGCGGCAACAACAGCACCAAGCACAACTGGCAAAAACATCTCACCAGCGCGCCGGATTGGTACAATAATGTTTTCGACAGTGATTGGGGATATGAAGCGCTGGAATTACAGAAAAATTATCCTCAGGCGCAAGGTATGTGGGCGTTTCCTCTACTCGGAAAAGTCGCCTCTACAAAATCACACAATTTTGCTGACTGGGATTATTACATCTCGCACAACAACACCTGGGCGCCCAGCCGGCAAAATCTGGCTGGCGGAGGCGTGCCCAATGAAGAAGGCGGCGAAGACGCGCTGGTTGAAGGCGATCCGAAACTCTATATAGAAGACTTTACGCCGGAACAAACCGTCGGTATTCTCGATCACTGGTTTGGCTTAGGTGGTTTGGGTTTGGATAAGGAAAAAATCGTCTACTGGTGTATGGATAATGAGCCGGAAATCTGGAGCGGTACGCACGATGACGTTCAGCCCAGTCCAACGGCGGAAGATTTCATCAGCACCTGGGTTGAGGTCGCCAAGCTGGCGCGGGAAAAATATCCATACATCAAGCTCGTCGGCCCGGCCACCTGCAACGAGTGGTTCTGGTATGCCTCATGGGGCAAAACAACGCCCAAAGTGTGGCTGGAGTATTTTATCAAACGTTTAGCTGAGGAACAAAAAAAGAGCGGCACGCGGCTGCTGGATGTCTTTGACATCCATTTCTACCCTGGCAGTACCAAATCCGAAGAACTGGTGCAGATGCACAGAATCTATTTTGATAAAACCTATGTCTGGCCGGAAGCGAATGGCGTCCATTTGGTGAATGGCGGATGGGACACAAGCATCAATAAAGAATATATCTTTGAACGCTGTCGCATCTGGCTGGATAAATATTTTGGACCCAATCATGGCATAACATTCGGAGTGACAGAAACTGGTATCAAATCGGATGATCCCAATGTAGTGGCCGTCTGGTACGCCTCCACATTGGGCGAGTTTACCAGACATGATGTGGAAGTATTTACGCCATGGTCCTGGGAAAAAGGCATGTGGGAGGTATTGCACCTGTTTGCCCGCTATCATCAGGCAATCAACGTTTCGTCCATTTCTTCCAACGAAAACACTGTGTCCGCTTATTCGGCTGTCAACAGTGAAGGTGATTCGCTTTCGGCAATACTGGTGAACAGAAATGTAAAAACCGAAGAAACTGTACGTGTGAGTGTGCAACATTTTGATATCGAGGATGGCGAGTATCAAGTGAAAATGCTCAGTGACCTGCCCTCTAGTGAGACATTTGTCTCTCATACAAATAATGCGCTCCAGACGAGCTCGGTTCAGGTGAGCAATGCCGAGTTTGAGATCGTTCTGCCGTCGCTCTCCATAACCGGTATTTTTTTAACAGGTCAAATGACTGGCGTGAAAAACCAGCCGCATACACCGCATAATTTTGAGTTGACGAATTATCCCAATCCTTTTAATAATCAGACAACGCTTCATTTTTCTTTGTCCCACGACCAACCTATCAATATCAAAGTTTTTGACATTAACGGCCGCCAAATTGACGTGTATAATGATTTACCATTTGCCGCCGGACAGCACAAATTTTTCCTGGATGCATCAAAATGGAGTAGCGGCGTCTATGTCGTACAACTAACAGCCGGAGATTTTTGCGGATTTCACAAAATGTTACTTGTAAAATAGTATTTAATATCAGCAAGGGAGAAACACTGACGACAGGACAGAATCGATACCCGAATTTCCTAATGTGATCTCTCGACTGTATGGGAAATCAATGAAAACTGAGATTTTCAAAGTTTCAACAATATCAGAAAGGTTTGATGTTAACTCATGAAAAGAATTTATTTTACAGGCATAATAATAGCATATTTTTTTAGCATCCGTCTTTATTCGCAGCCGGTTACTGAACGCATTATCATCGATCAGTTCGGCTACCGGCCCGATGCACGCAAAATCGCTGTCATTTCGAATCCTAAAATCGGCTTTAATAGTTATTATTCATTTGATCCCGGTGACGAATACCAAATCGTCAATAGCGCCGATAACACAGTGGTTTTTATCGGCGAATCCGTGCCGTGGAATAATGGACAGCTTCATGATCAATCCGGGGACCTGGTGTGGTGGTTCGATTTTTCCGAACTGAAAGATGAAGGTGAATATTACATCTACGATCCCGAAAACGACACCCGTTCGTTCACATTTGAGATCAGCCCGCATGTTTATAATATTGTCCTCAAACACGCCTTGCGTATGTTTTATTATCAGCGCTGCGGTATTGGCAAAAAGGAACCGTACGCCCAGCCCAAATGGGCGGATCCGCAACCCTGTCATATGTTGGATGAAAAATGTATCGATCCACTCACCGGCGAGGAGCGGGATGTCTCCGGCGGCTGGCACGATGCCGGGGATTATAACAAATATGTTGATTATGCCAATGGCTGTGTTCACGATTTGTTGTTCGCCTATCGTCATAATCCAGATGTTTTCGGCGACGATAATGATATCCCGGAAAGCGGTAACAACATTCCGGACATTATCGATGAACTCAAATGGGAACTCGATTGGTTAAAAAAAATGTGGAATCCCGATGGAACCGTTTTGCAACGCGTGCATATTTCCGGCGCCAAATCCCCGCCCAGTGCGGATAATGTGCTGCGCAATATCAATCCGCCCATTCCTAAAACCTGCGGTGTCATTGCCGGTGAATTCTCTCATGCCTATACGGTATTCAAACGTTTCCCGGAATTGGCTGATTATGCAAAAGACCTGCTGCAAAAAGCAATAGTGTGCTGGAATTGGCTCGAAAAAAATAATGCAAATTTTGATTATAGCGAAATGTCTCTTCAAATTGGTGCGGCAGTTTTTCTGTTTGAAGCGACAGGCGAAAGCAAATACCGCAATTTTTTCGACGCCAATTACAGCAAACTTCATCCGATTGAATGGTCGCATTGGTATGCGTTCGAATCCTACACCTGCAGCGTGCTATTGCATTATGCTTCCTTACTTCGGGCAACACTTCATGTGAGCGAGCGCATCTTTGAAAGTTATCAAAACTCGGTGCACAAACGCGATGAATTGCTGGCAGGCTATAAAAATCAGATCGATGCTTATATGGCGTACCTGGAAGATGGCTCTTACACTTGGGGAAGCAATTCAGTAAAGTCAGCGAATGGCACGTTAATTTATCATCTGCAAACGTACAAGAACGTTTCTGAAGATGTGATTGATGCCGCCGAAGGTTACATCCACTATATTCATGGTGTAAATCCATTGAGTATGGTTTACCTTTCCAATATGTATGAATTTGGCGCGGAAAAATGCGCCAATGAAATGTACCACCATTGGTTCAAGGACGGTACGATATATGACAATGCACTAACCTCGCTGAAGGGACCGGCTCCCGGTTATGTTCCCGGGGGAGCGAATCCCAGATTTAAGCCAGATGATTCATATACCGGGCCGACGCTAAAGCCGCCGATGAATCAGCCGATACAAAAAAGCTACCGCGACTGGAATACAACCTGGCCCGAAAATTCTTGGGAAGTAACGGAACCCGCCCTTTCATATCAAGGAGCTTATATCCGGTTATTGTCAAAATTTGCCTCTGATGGCAAGTCAATCCCGGAAGATACTGTCAAGCATGTTTCAGGAAATATCAAAGTGTTCCCCAATCCCTGCACAGGAACGATGTCCATCAATATTCCATCAATCTTTCCGTGTGATTTGGCCATTTACGATGTTTTGGGCCGACAGGTTTTCTCAAAAAAAGTAAAAGAGAACAATACTGAAATTGAATTGCCTCAAATCGCCAATGGCATCTATTTCGTGCGAGTCAAATCAAATGGTGATGTTTATATGGCAAAATTCACCAAACTTGAATAGTGGTTTTTAAGGATTACACGCCGGTGATTTTTGGCAATGCAGAAAATAAAATACCCCACCAAACCACCAATGCGCATGAGCTGGCCACTGCGGCGGCGTTCGAAAGCGGCCTGCAGCATTTTGCTGACTATGCCAAAAATTGTCTGGCGCAACCGGATTATGTGCTGGATTTCCTTTCCACAGTTCCGGTCGTTTGGGATGAAACAAAATATATCGAAGGTGCACCCGGAAAATGGGTAGTAATGGCAAGACGGAAAAATCATGAAAGAACAACATATTCACCCACGCGCCATCACTATATGGGATTTCTCCTGGCTGGAACGTCGTTGGCCGGGCGCCGGGTATGAAGATTGGGATCAGGCGCTGGACGAACTTAAAGACCGAGGCTACGACGCCGTGCGCATCGATGCTTATCCGCATTTGCTGTCGGAAGATGCACAAAAAACCTGGACGCTCAACGAAGTGTGGAACACGCAAATGTGGGGCAGTCCGGATGTGGTTAATGTGCGGATTCAGCCGGAACTGAATCAGTTTATTGCCAAATGCCGGGAACGAGGGATCAAAGTGGGCTTGTCAAGCTGGTTCCGCCAGGATGTCGACAATACTCGAATGAAAATCGATTCGCCGGAAAAAATGGCGGATATCTGGATCAAGA
>JAFGDW010000047.1 GCA_016931935.1 Candidatus Zhuqueibacterota bacterium
CGTGTCAAAATGAAATTGTATTTCTATATCTCGAAATTTTAATGCACTTTTCTTCTTGAGAAAATTTGAAATTTACTGTGATGTCTGTACTTATATCTTTGTCATGTTTATTTGAAAATTTAAATTCCATTTTGCCTCGAAAATTGGAATTAGCATTTCCAATATTGCAGTTTTTGTTTAAATTCGAAGTGAATTTTCTTATAACAACTACGGAATAATAAAATGACTAAAATCGTTATCGAAACCCAAAAAAGTTATTTTCTATTTTGTTGCCTTTTCAATATGGTCGTTTTAATGTTTATTGTATGTTCAAAAGAAAATGAACGCTACGTTTTCACATCTCAGTTTGCACAGGGCGACACTTTAACAAATTCGACTGGCATGGAACTCGTTTTTATCCCTGCCGGTGAATTTATGATGGGCAGCCGTGAAACACCCCAACAAGTAATCGCCACTGAAGGTGGACTGCTCGACTGGTATCAACGCGAACACCCGATGCATCGCGTTCAGATCACTAACGGCTTTTTGATGGGAGTAACCGAGGTTACACAACGTCAATATGAAACCGTAATGGGAAATAATCCCAGCGCATACAAAGGCGGCGATCTTCCGGTGGAAGGCGTAACCTGGAACGACGCTATCAAATTCTGCAAAAAACTGAGCACGATGGAAAAACGCAACTATCGGCTTCCCACCGAGGCGGAATGGGAATACGCCTGCCGCGCCGGAACAGACACGCGCTTTCACTTTGGCAGCGACTACTCAACTGCTCATCAATTTATGAATTACTGCGACAGCAGCAACACCTGCGGCTATTTTTGGCAGGATAAAACTCATAGCGACGGCTTCGACCGCACGTCGCCCGTTAAAAGCTTTCCGCCGAACGCGTTTGGCTTGTACGACATGCACGGCAATGTTTGGGAATATTGCAGCGACCGGTATTTGGAATATTACTATCATGAGAGTCATATTATTGATCCCAAAGGCGCGCTTACCGGAGCGTCGCGCATATTGCGCGGCGGTTCCTGGCACGATGGCAAAGCGTATTGCCGCGCAGCGTTTCGCAATGTCAATGCGCCGGATTACACCTGCGATGATAACGGGATGCGGGTTGTTTTGGAAGTTAACTAAATTGTGGAATGCAAACCAAGTAATACACCAAAAAACGAAAATTTTAAACGCATTTTCAATTCCGAGAGGGTCACAATCATTTATTCCTGTTATAAATCGTCTTTTAAAATTAGACTTTTGTCCGCCACCGTACACTAACTGTTATATAACCGGATAAATATTTCTCTCTCAATCGGGGCATAACCGCTTAACTCTATGGAAAACAGCGCTGGCACAGATGTTGTATTTATTTATTATTGATAATTCCATGTCAATGAATTTTGTGCAATGATCATTATAAAAACACGTTCATTGCCAACTGATTACTAAAAACGATTCACTGGAGAAAAGCATGTTTTCCAACTACTTGAAAATCGCCGTTCGAAATCTGTTTAAAAATAAATTAAATTCTCTTATAAATATTCTCGGGTTAGCCGTAGGCATGGCTTGCACAATATTGCTTTTATTATGGGTGCAGGATGAATTGAGTTATGACCGATTTCATGAAAATAGCGACAATATTTTTCGAATCAACTGTAAATGGAAATTCCAAGCTGAACCGACCGCGACGACAGCAGGTTTATTAGCGCCTGCAGTCAAAGAAATGTTCCCCGAAGTTGTCAAAGCCGGACGCATGTACCTGCGGCCGACTATGGCGTTTAAATATACGCCGCCTGATGGAAATGGACAAATTAAAGCTTTTAATGAGGATCGCTACTATTTAATCGACAACGATATATTGGAAATGTTTTCATTTCCGTTTGTGAAAGGCAATCCCAAAACAGCGCTGCAAAACGGATTGGTGATCACCGAAAGCATTGCCAAAAAATATTTTGGCGATAGCGATCCGATCGGCAAGCGTTTTAACGTGAATAATTGGTTCGACGCAACTGTCACGGGTGTGGTCAAAGATGTTCCGGCAAATTCCCACATTCAATTTGATATTCTTGGCAATCTGGAGCCGTTGCGGCAATTCTTTCCCGGCGGTTTTACCTGGGGGAATACGATTCATCAAACATATGTTCAAATAGCGCCAGGAGCAAACGCAGGTGAGGTCGCTCAAAAATTCACCAGTCTTCAACTGGTAAAGAATCCGTTTTTTGCAGAAAACGTGACAGCCTTGCAACTGCAACCGTTGCACTCTATCTATTTGACGCCAAACGTGGTCGGTCATACCATGTTGCAGGGCGATATTCGGCATATCTACATATTCACCAGCATCGCCATTATTATTTTGTTGATCGCCTGCATTAATTTCATGAATTTGACAACCGCCCAATCATTGAAGCGGGCCTCAGAAATTGGCGTGCGCAAAGCGCTGGGCGCGTTTCGCAAACAACTGATCGGTCAATTTTTTGGCGAAAGCTTGTTGTTGTCCGGCCTGGCGTTGCTTGGCGCTATCCTGTTTCTTGAGTTGGCGTTGCCATCATTCAACAATTTCACCGGCAAATCAATTGCGCTGGATTACACGAATTTTCAGCATCTCGCTTTCCTATTGGGAATGACGCTTCTCACGGGCCTGATTGCCGGTTCGTATCCGGTGCTCTATCTCTCCAAATTTGATCCGATTAAAACCATCAAAAGCGCCTGGTCGCACACATCATCATCAAACATCCGGCGATCGTTGGTGGTCGCCCAATTTACTATTTCCATTGTTCTGCTCGTGGCAACGACCGTTATCTTTCAACAGCTTTATTATATGAAAAACGCCAAATTGGGATTCAATAAAGAAAACATCATCTGCTTGCCCGTAAAGGATGACATTGGACGCCAATATAATGCATTTAAAAATGAATTGCTGAGCAATCCTCATGTTCTCGGAATCACGGTCAAAGACTGCATGCCAATGGAATCCATCAATAATGTGACGTTCTGGTGGGAAGGCAAAGCGGCCAATGATGATTTACCGATGGAAATCGCAGCGATTGATCACGATTTCATGAGCGTTATGAATGTAAAATTTGTGGATGGACGGGATTTTTCACGCAACATTCCCACTGATTTATCCGGTTCACTTGTCGTCAACGAAGCCGCTGTTCGCAGGATGAACATGCAAAATCCCGTCGGCGCGCTTGTCAAGTTGGATAATACTGATTATCAGATTATCGGTGTTATTGAGGATGTCAATTTTAAATCGATGCGCTACCACATCCAACCGATCATCTTCCACCTGACCGACAAGTTCGACGATGATGTCGCAAATCTATTTGGGTCAATTTTTGTAAAAGTGGATGGCAATGACATTTCCCAAACGATTCAGTATATTAGCAAGCTCTGGGATAAATTTAATCCAAACTATCCGTTGAGCTACTCGTTTCTCGATGAAGCCTACGATCAGCTTTATCACTCCGAAGCTCGCATTTTCCGGATTTTCAGCATGTTTACAATGTTGGCTTTGTTCATTACCTGTTTGGGAATTTTCGGCCTGGCGTCATTCACTGCCGAACAACGCACCAAAGAGATTGGCATCCGCAAAGTGTTGGGCGCATCGATTTCCGGCATCCTGATAATGCTCTCGAAGGATTTCACCAAATGGGTGTTGATCGCCAACGCTATCGCCTGGCCGATTGCCATTGCTGTCATGAACGCGTGGCTGCAAGGATACGCCTATCGAATCTATATTAGTCTGTGGGTTTTATTGGGAGCAGGCGCTGCGGCAATTTTAATCGCCTTGATTTCAGTCAGTTGGCAGGCGGCGAAAGCGGCGGTGGCAAATCCGGTTGAGTCACTCAGATATGAGTGACGAAATCCCTAGTTTCAGTTACCAAAATCAACTCACTGATCACTGATAACCGGAGAAAATCATGTTCAAAAATTATATAAAAATTTTCACACGAAATATGTGGAAGCATGTGGATTACAGTATCATCAATTTAGTGGGATTGACATTGGGCATGGCGACCTGCATTGTCATTCTGCTGTATGTAAGGTACGAGATGAGCTGGGATACAAATCATAAAAATGCGGATCGCATTTACCGCGTTCAGCAGCAGGTAACTTTTCAAAATGATCATGAAATCTACACGCGCACCGGTTTCGCACTATCAAAAGAGTTGGTGAATAAATTCCCTGAATTTGAAGCGGCAACTGTAATCAAAGAAACACCGGACGAATATTTATCTACATCGAACGAATTAACCTTTTATGAAAAATTCGGTTACTATGCGCAAAATTCCATTTTCGATGTGTTTACTTACACATTCATCCAGGGAAATCCGAACGACGCATTGACCGAACCAAGCTCAGTTGTGCTCACCAAAGAAATGGCGCAAAAATACTTTCCCAAGCAGCAAGCCTTTGGGAAATTTATCAAGGCATCACAAAATCGCCTGTTAAAAGTCACTGGCATTATTGAAAATCCACCATTCAACCAAAATTACCGGCCCGACTACCTTGTATCCATGAGCACTTACGAAGCGATCACAACCTGGAAAGATTATGCGGAGACAAAGAATATTGCATCGACAGCATTTAATACTTTTGTGTTGTTGCGCGCCGGCATATCACGCCAATTGGTGAATGAAAAAATCGCCGGATTTATGAACGCATATAGTGAAGAAAATTTTCACAAATCACTTTATTTAAAACCAATCTCGGAAATCCATGTGAGTCCACGAGAGGTAAATGATATAAAGCTGGCGTTTTATTATTTAGGCGGGATATCCATTTTTGTGCTGTTGCTTGCATGCGTCAATTTCATTAATCTGGCCACCGCCAATTCCAATTTTCGGAAAAAGGAAATTGGCATTCGCAAAGTTATTGGCGGGAACAAATCATCGTTATTCATTCAGTTCGTTGGTGAATCGTTGTTTTTTTCGTTGGCTTCCATAATCTGTGCATTTGTACTAGCTGAAATCCTGCTGCCCTATTTCAACAATATAGTCCAGCGTCCGTTAGCTATCCATTACATCACAGACATTAAATTTCTTGCGCTCTTATTCACACTCTTTATTATCACAGGCTTACTAGCTGGCATCTATCCGGCGCTCTATCTATCGTCTTTACAGCCTGTAGAGGTTATCAAAGGTAATCTGACATCGGCCTTTACAAGGAAAAACACGAATTCAAAGTCATTCACACGAAAAATGCTTGTTACGTTTCAATTTGTCATTTCTCTGACGATAGTGATTGCTACAATTTTCGTAAGTAAACAGATAGCGTATATTGAGAACAAAGACCTGGGATTCAACAAGCACGATCTAATGATATGCACAAATCCCGGGGTTAATTCAGGAGCGTATTTTGATAATTTGAAAACCGAGCTGCTCCAGCGCCCGGATATTGTAAACATCACAAAGTCGATAAATGCGCCATTTAATGGAACATATGATCGCGAAATAAATTGGGAAGGCAGTTCGCCTGACGATAAGATTAACGCGCTTTATAATGAAGTCGATTATGATTTCATTGACACCTATCAAATGCAGATTGTGAAGGGGCGTAATTTTTCCCGACAGCACAGTACCGATCAAACGGCCTGTCTTATCAATGAAACGGCCATGAAATTGTTTGGATGGGATGATGCTATCGGAAAAAAAATTGACAATCTTCAATACACGGTGGTTGGTGTTGTCAAGGATTTCAATCCATTTGCAGCGACACGAGCAATCCCGCCATATTTTATGGTTTTGGATGCTGACAATTCACAACAACATATTTACTCAATTCGAACACAAGGCGCCAATCGGCAGGCGATAACCGCCCATGTAACGTCAACATTCCAAAAAATTTATCCTGACGCCATAATTGATGTCCGGTACTTCACAGAAAACATCGAATATGGCGCTGAGGATTTATGGAAAGTCGTTGGGAAGATATTTTTTGCCTTCTCCATTATCGCTGTGCTCCTTGCTGCGAACGGTTTGTACGGACTTATTTCATTTGCTGTCCAGCGACGGGTGAAGGAAATCGGCATTCGAAAAATATTAGGCGCCAATAGCTCCCATCTATATTTCATTATCTCAAAAGAATTTTTGGGACTCATGTTACTGGCGATGTGCATTGCATGTCCTCTCGGCTATTTATTATCAACAACATCACCAAGCGCGTATAAGTACTCGATGCAGCCTCAGGATTATATTTGGGGAATGTGTGTTTTAGTGGCGACATCAATCATTGCCACGTGTTATCATACAACAAGAGCAATATTGACAAATCCGGTGGAGACGTTGAAGGTGGAATGAATGGATTTAACGTTTTTTGAATTCTATTCAAGTGGAAAATTGATGTCGTAGTAAATTTCATTTATAATATACTCTTTGAAAAATGGTTCGCAACGAAAAATCAATATCGGCCAGTGTCATATCTTTTACAGTAAATAAATCAAGATCATTTGATACCCGGTGGTGCAAATAAAAAACAGAAAGCGCCGTGCCTCCTGTCAAAAAAAATCATCCGATATAATCTGATTTTCGATAAATGCCAATAATAGTTCTCGCTGCTGACGTGTTGCATAGCAGGATTTATTTTCCTTCAGAGGAAGTATATACTTCAATGAGCCGTTTCCATTTAAGTTGAGTTTCGTTTTTCAATTTTAAGCGCTCAAAGTGGGACGCTATCTTTGTTATGGGAAAAACATGCAACCTTTTTTTTTAACACCTGTAAAAAGAATGTCCATTAGAGTGTATAACTTTTTTAATTTCCATATATTTTCATGAAATCCATTCAAGGAGCCATTCAATGAAAAAAATACTCACCATCATCTTTCTTCTTTCCTTCAGTTGTTTCAATCTATTTGCAGCAGACTGCCCCAATCCCAAAGATGACATGCGCATGCCCTGGGCCGACATCCAGAACGATTTTATATGCGATTGGCTGATTCTGGGCAGCTTTCCAGGCGATGATTTCTCGAAAGACCTGCTCACCGCAAACGGCGGCGAGCAAGCGATTAAGCCTGTCGCAGGCATGGAGCATGTAAAAGCCGACGGTTCAAAAGCCAAATGGTTCGAATACCATTCTCAGGACAGCTACATTAATTTTATGAATGCGCTAAAAGATATCGGCTACGCCAATCAGACCGCCTACGCCTATACCACCGCTGATCGCCTGAAAGATGAAAAAGCCATACTTTCGTTTGGTTCAAATGTCGACGCTAAAATCTGGGTAAACGGTAAATCTGTTTTTGAGGGCTCATCCGGCGGTTCGCCAACAGAAGGCAGACACATTGAAGTTAATCTAAAAAAAGGTGAAAATTCCATTCTCGTGAAATTGGGCCCCACTGGCTGGACATGGGGGTTCACGATGCGGCTTATCAAACCGGAATCATTCTCGTTAGCCGAGGATTTTAATTTATCCCCTTCGATTGAAAGCAATGAAAATAATGTCCTGACAATCAAGTCTGACAGATCCTTAAATCCGGCGATTAATAATCTGGATGTGAATATTAAAGTTGTGAAAGCCGGCGGGAAAGTCGTTTCAGAAAAAACAGTAAAACGCAGCGCGTTAGTAAATTTCAACACCGCCGATTGGACTGATGGCGTTTACGATATTTGCTTCCGGTCGATTAATGTGCAGGGCACTAATGAAACGGACTACTTATATTGGTATAAAGGCGACGCCTTAAAAGAAGCGCAGGAATTGATCGCCAGCGCTCCGAAAAATCCGGCGACGCAAAATGAGTTAGTCCACGCCATGCTCGTGGAAATGATTCATGATAAAATCGGAACCGATCTCTCAAACGCCGATCCAGCGAAAATTTCATCCATCTATTCCCCGTTAATGGAATATGAGGAGCTATTGCTCGAGCAAAACGGTATGGAGGCCACAACCCGGGCCAATGGATTCACCCGGCTCGCCTATCGCGATCCGGTCGACAACACGCCGCAATTCTGCCGCGCCTACCTGCCGCTGGAATACGACGCCAGCAAAAAATGGCCGCTGGTCATCAAACTGCATGGCTATAACGGCGCCAATCCCGTGTATGTTAAATGGTGGTCGGTCGATAGCCGTCACTATGGCAGCTTTGTGGATAATTATCCGGTTATTTTAATTGAACCGCACGGCCGGGGAAACACGTCTTACCGGAATATTGGCGACATCGATGTCGTCCGCGTTATCGAAATGGCAAAACAGCAATTCAATGTGGATGACGATCGCGTTTATTTGTTTGGCGAGTCAATGGGCGGTGGTGGCGCATGGCATGTTGGAACCCGGCACCCGGAATTGTTTGCAGCAGTCGCGCCGGTGTATGGCGGCTGGGATTATCACACGACAATCGACGCGCCGCAATATGCAAAACTTACGCCTCGTGAACATTTCAATTTTGAAAAAAATAGTTCGTTTACTCAAGCCGAAGCAATGCTCACCACGCCTATACACGTATTCCATGGCGACGCGGATAAGGCGGTTGATGTGAATTATTCCCGATACGCCGTCAAAATGCTACAACGCTGGGGATACGACATCCAATTACAAGAGCTGCCGGGGTACGGTCATGAGGGCATGCCGATCACGGACGCGCTGATGGAATGGTTTCTCAAACATACACGCAACACACATCCTCAAAAGGTTCGCGTACGCGCGGTGGATTTAAAAACAGCGTCCGCCCATTGGGTGAAAATAACCCAGCGTGAGGATCCCTACAGCCTGATCCACGCCGAAGCCGAAGCGCTAATCAACAACACAATTCGTCTGACGACCGAAAATGCGCTGGCTGTCGAACTGTCGCCGAGCGCCCCATTGATCGATCCCGGCAAACCGGTCACTGTCATCTGGAATATCGATGACATTCGTACAGTGAAGCTGAAGGACGGCAAACTCAGCTTGCAAGCGAAAAACTACAAACCGTCCAAACTGGTTAAACGTCCCGAGCTTGAAGGACCGATTTCCGACATTATTACAACGCCATTCGCCGTTGTCATTGGCACGATTTCCAAAGACAGCATGATGGTGAAACTGTGCGCCATGAAAGCGCAGGAATTTATCGACTATTGGAAAAATTTCCAGAAATACAAGCCGCGTGTTTTCAAAGACACGGAAATGACGGATGACGATATCGCCGCATACTCGCTTTTGCTTTATGGCGGCGCAAACGACAATCTTGTTACCAAAAAATTGGACAAGAAAATACCGCTCAAAATTTCAACCGATGAAATAAAAATTGCCAACAAATCGTTCCCGGCCGTAGACGCATGTGTCGAGATGATATATCCGCATCCGTTAAATTCAGAGCGTTATGTGTCCGTTTTTGCGGGCACATCGCCGGCAGGCATGTTTCACCTGAAGGGAAGCAATAACGAACTCGATTTTAACATTTACGACGGCTGCATTCCCAACGGACGGCTTGGCCGCACTATGGAAAAAATTGTTATTGCACAAGGTGTTTTTGATTACAACTGGCAAGTTAGCGGCGCTCTGACTGATGTCGCCGATCATGAAATCCGCAAGCAATGCGCGGTGCGAACGGTCAACGCTGACCTGACCACCACAATCACGAATCTGCCCGAAATCAGCATGGACGATTATAAAAAATTGGTTGGGAAATACGAAGTCACGCCCGGCATGGCGATTCCCGTTTATCTGGAAAACAACAAGCTCATGGCGATCGGTCCCAATGGCCAGCCTTTTGCGCTATATCCGATTACTGCAACCGAATACTTTATTGCTGAATCGGATGTGCAGATTTCGTTTGTGAAAGCCGATGACGGCTCGATTGATCATTTTGTGGTGTATGAACGGAATAGCGAAACGAAGGCAAAGAAGATTGAGTAGTTGTTAATTACAAATCAATGTCATTAAGTTAAGCTGATATTTCTTGATCTTAGATTCTTAACATGCTTCGACTTCGTTCAGCATGAAGCAGTCGTTGACTTCATACTGAGCCCTTCGTCAAGCTCAGGATTTACTCCGTCGAAGTGTGAATAGGTCAAATAATTAACTTTTATCGTATCTACTCAGGCAGAGCCATGAAATTGACCGTCGGCTGAATCCGCCGCGGCGGATCGATAAACGCACAAGACCTGTGGATGTGTTGCTCCGCCTTAGGCGGACTCAGGTAACGGACTACCTGGTTAGATACCTTTTGTCTTAATTTAATGACATTGAATTACAAAATATACAATTTAGTGATTCTATTCCGATGCCATCGCCCAAAACGATGGCATCGTTTGTTACTTTTAATAGGTCTGCATTATTCCACTCCGATGAAAGCCGCTTTATCAATCATCAGTGATTCGAATTTATGATTCCGATTAAATCCTTCGACAATCATCTAATTCAAAAACCAAGCTTGTTTTCAAAGCGTAGTTAGAATTCATCTTGAACTTTAATTGATCAAATAGTTAACAAAACGAACATCGCTTTTGGTTAAAAATCGGTTGATTTCATGGAAATAAAATTGTATATTTCCATTACTAATGGGAATATTTAATCATAATTCCTATTCATAATAGAAACTATTCAATATAATCTCCATTACTATTGGAGATTGAAGCTGTGAGCCCATTATGAAACATTCCGACCTTAAGACAGTCATTCTGGATCAAAGTATAATACAACCTGAAACAAATTTGATTGAAAGAGAAAAATTTCAACACCTGATAAATTGGCATCAGAATCAAGAGATTATTATTATTTCGGGCATGAGGCGCTGCGGAAAGTCTACTTTATTACATCAAATGAAGCAGCAATTTGATGGTTATTTTCTAAATTTTGATGATGAACGACTCATTTCCTGTACGGTTGATGATTTTCAACAAATGGATGAAATTTTTCATGAATTATTTGGAACGAAAAATACATACTATTTTGACGAAATACAAAATGTCCATGGGTGGGAACGATTTGTGAGACGTTTACACGATTCAAGAAAAAAAATATATATCGCCGGATCGAACGCCCGCTTGTTAAGCCGTGAATTAGGTACGCATTTGACAGGTCGTTATTTACAAAGTACGCTCTTTCCATTTTCACTCAATGAATATATACGGTTAAAAAAGATTAGCCTGCAGGACGAAGATTTTTTTACTACGCAAGGTCGAGCGAAATTGAAGAATTCATTTAACAGCTATCTTGTTTCAGGTGGAATTCCGGAATATTTAAAATCCAACAAGAAAGAATATATTCGATCGCTCTTCGAAAGCATTTTGTATCGTGACGTGCTGGTACGTTATAATATTTCAAACGAAAAGAATATCAAAGAAGCAATGCTATTTGCCCTGAGTAATATCGGCAATCAAATTAGTTTCAATAAATTGAAAAACACATTGGGAATAAAAAGCTCAACGACAGTGAAAGACTATTTCAGCTATTTTGAAAATAGTTATTTAATTTTTCTACTTTCGAAGTTTTCATATTCGTCAAAAGAAAACATCTACGCTAACAAAAAATTGTATTTGATAGATAACGGTTTCTCGACAAATTTGGGCTTTCGGCATAATGATGATAACGGACGATTTCTCGAGAACCTGGTTCTCGTCGAGCTAAAGCGACAGGAAAAAGACATTTTTTACTTCCAGGAAAAACAAGAATGTGATTTTGTGATCAAAACCGGCTTAAAAGTCGAGCAGGCAATTCAGGTGTGTTATGAAATTACTGATGAAAACAGGTCGCGAGAAGTGAATGGATTACTGGAAGCACTGCAAGCTTTTGACATTTCCAATGGGATAATTTTAACATACGATCAAATGGACGAGCTTTCAATTAATAATAAAACAATATCGATTAAACCGGCCTGGCACTGGTTGTTAAGGGAACGCTAATATTTAACGCTGTGGAAACACTTTCGCATTACTTATCAAACCATTTCGTCCAGCCTTTTCATTATTGTGCATGATGTGCTTTACAACTTGTCAATAAAAAATCCAAACTCCTGCAACCGTTTTTTAACTTTGCTTAAATTCCGATCTTCAATAGCAATATGGTAATCCTCTACTTTGAGAATGTACTTCTTCAACACCTCATCGCGGGCAATTAATGACACAAGTTCTTTGCTCGGTTTGATTTTAAAAACACGCAAATTACTCTTTTGCTCGAGCGGATTTATTTTTCCATCAATCTCATCGAAAAATTCTTTCCACACATTCGGCAGGACGGCTGAAATTTTATCCTTAAAAATTGAAATTTTATTTTTGATGTCATTAACCGATAGGCAATCTTGAAGAAACGACTGATAACTGATTTTGTAATAATTTTCTCCGATCTTGTCAGCAAAACGATCCAGTATCATTCGTTCCAGGCGGGCGCTGCCTTCGACCGTTATCATCAAACGCTTCTGGTCGAGCGTAATTTGAGTTTCGTCGTCGCTTTCAAATTTATAATTATCATTTAAACCAACTATATATTTTCCGAATTCATTCAATCGTACATATTTTAGCCCATCGTACACAGTTAAATACGGCTGTTCCATAATCCGGTGATTTTCATTGCAAGGTTCTTCATAGGCTATATCCACCAGTCCCAACGCGGCAAACAGAAAAAACCAACTTTTAATCATCGGCCTGAACAAAATATCATTGTACATACTTGTTGAAATGTCATACCGGTAATAAAAATCGTTTCTGTTTTCCAACGGTTTGGATAATTGCAGTCCATGTGAAATTGTTCCAATTTGAGCAATGATTTCATTTTTCTCATTACACATAAAACTCATGATAATATTTTCAATATCAAGCCAGCTATACTCAGCCATGCGTTTTAAGAACGTAAGCAGGGTTTTCCGCACAGTTTGCTCAATACCAGGATTGGAATAGAAATATCCTTTTACATGAAACAGGATAGCAATAAAGTCAAAGCTTCTGAAATTGGTGTACTCAAAATAGCTGAGGATTAATTTCTTAATATCATTAATTCCGGTTAGCTTAACGTGTTCCGGTCTGAACGCAAGCAGGAATTGTGTCACAATGTTCGAATACATATTTTGCAAACTTCGGTCAACCTGAGGATAAAAATCCGAAATTCTGAAATACGCGTCCCATTTTTTTAACGACGCTTTTGTGACTCGTTCGGCGGTTTTTGTTATCTGGATGCCGCCCTGTCGAATATATTCCAGAAAAACAAGCACCTGATGCGCAAACTGATTATCGTCGGAATAAACCGCAAGCTCGGCAGGAATGCTTTCAACAGTTTTTAGCTGAGCAGCAGCGGGCAATGGCAAAACACGCTTCAAAATGATTCGAACAGTACTTGCGAGATAGAAAACAGTTTTATATCCGAAATATCCGTGTTCATAAAATCGCTCGGTTTGAAATAGCAGGAAGTACGGATTGATTACCTCGGGATTCCGGAAATATTGCTTTGATTCCGACGCCATTATCCGTAGTTTCAATTTCTTTTCCAGCTCATCTGCATAGTGACGGGCATCATACCATACCGCTGATTCGATTAAATCCCGGATGTCCGCTGGTATGCTTTCCCAGAACAGAGAAAATAATTCTTTATCCAAAACAATGTGGGTTAGAATTGTGGTAAGTTGTTTCTTTTTGATCGAGTGAATATTTTTTTCACTCCGCGTCATTAATCCCTGGTCGGTTAATAGCGGGATAATGATAGATGCGAAGATTGTCTTGAGGTTATTATGTGTATAAATCTCAGAAAATCCATATACCGCATCAGCGAATTCTTTTGTATTATTCAGTCTAAAGTCATCATAAAGCTCCTGCAATCCAATACCTATCACTTCATGATCGCCAATAAATGAAATTTGTTGGTTAGTGTTGGCTACCGCAGGTTCATTTTTACGGACAGGACTATCTACATATTTTTTCGCCATATTGCTGACTGTCCTGTTAGAATCGAAACACAATTTAACCAGCGCATTGCGCACCCATGGCATATGTGTAGAATCAATATCCTTTAATACGTGAATGGTGCGGAGACGAACTTCAACTTCCGGGTGTACAACCGCATCATCCAACATTTTTTGAAATCTATCATCGGCAGGAGAAAAGCGCCCAACCAACTGAATAATATTAATCATTAATTGCCAGGGGTGCTGACGATATAGTTTTGTTAAAATCGATGTCATCTCGTCGCCAAGCGTAATACACTGCTCGTAGGCAATTTCCCGAATTTTATTTGACAGCGGATTTGGTGTAACATATCCCAGTTGCTCCATAAGTAGTACTTTTAAGCCAAAATACTGTGACTCTTTTTCCAACTCATAAATTTCTTTAAAACGTATTGTAAAGAAAAACCGCCAACGAATGCTTTTGGGAGATGACATGGCCTGGCGTAATATAGCGAGTGTAATGCCTTCAATCTGGGAGGTCTTCACCGAATTTTCAATCGTGGTTACAACACATTGAAAACATTCAGCGCCAAGTTCTGTATGACAGACTGCTCCCATGACTTCGTGCTTACTGACATCACAGGTTTTCAATTTGTTTCCGGCTTGTTCCCAATTATCTGCATTTTCATATGCATCAATATATGGATTGAAATGCAGGTCGGTACGTTTATAATCCATTGTATTATTTCCAACTAAATTAGCATTCACAATAAACTATCAGCCTCTCTGTTCTGAATACTGATGGCTATTCGCTTGCAACTTTTCCCTATTTCCCCAATACAAAATCCACATCCTTCTCATCCAGCGACTTAATGGATGCGCCATCGCTGGAAATGAGATTATCGAACAGCTCGCGCTTGATGCGTTGCAACTCAAGAATTTTTTCTTCGATGGTTTTGCGGGTGATAATTTTATAACTGAATACCGTTTTGTCCTGCCCGATCCGGTGCGTGCGGTCGATTGCCTGATTTTCGGCGGCGATATTCCACCACGGATCATAAATGAAAATATAATCCGCGGCCGTCAGGTTCAGTCCCAGGCCGCCGGTTTTTAACGTCATCAAGAAAACTTTGTATTTGTCATCGTTCTGGAATTGATCCACCAGCGTTTGCCGGTCGCGGGTAGCGCCGGTCATGGTCAGGTAATCGATGCCATTCTGGTCGAGATCATCACCTATGCATTCCAACGCGTTCAGAAAATTGGCGAATACCAGCACCTTGTGGTCGTTAGCAACTACATCGATAATGTTTTCGATCAACACTTCCCGTTTGGGTGAAATGATGGTGTTTTCGCTTTTCGCCTCCGGAATCGAGGCAATTTGACGGAGTTCGCTAAGCGCCTGGAGAATGTAGAATTGTGATTTGCGAATGCCGTTTTGGGCGATCTGCAGTTTCACAATCTGATAGTAAAATTGCCGGCGTTCCTCATAAAACACCTGCTGTTCAGGCGACATATCGACGTACAGCACCTGTTCGATTTTCTCCGGCAATTCCGTTAATACATCCTTTTTCAGCCGGCGCAGAATGAACGGATAAATTTTCTTCTTCAACTCGTGCAGTGCGTCTTTGGCATCTTCGCGCTGGATTGGCAGCGCATAGTTGCGGTTAAATTCGTCGCTCGAGCCGAACATTGCCGGATTGAGAAAGCGGAATAGTGCGTACAATTCACTCAGGTTATTTTCAATCGGCGTTCCGCTCAGCGCCAGCCGGTGTTTGGATTGCAGCAGCATCACTGCTTTGGAAATTTGCGAGTTAAGATTTTTGATGTTTTGCGATTCATCAAGAATAATGTAGTGAAACTCATGCTCCTGAAATTTCTGAATATCATTCCGCACCATCGCATACGTGGTGAATACAAGATTGTATTTCACAGCGTCATCAAAATCACGTTCTGTACCATGAAAAATATAATAGGAAATTTTCGGATTGAATTTCTGAATTTCATTGGCCCAGTTAAATAATAACGTTTTCGGCATTATTACCAGCGAGCACTGCTCATTCCCTGGGTAAAGCGTGGATAATATCGCAATCGTCTGAATCGTTTTGCCCAGGCCCATATCATCGGCGAGACAACCGCCCAAACCGTGTGTGTGCAAATAGTTGATCCATTTAAAGCCCTGTTTCTGATATGAGCGCAGATCGGCTTGCAAAGCAGGAAATTGCACATCCGATTTTTCCAACTTATTGAAACCTAAAAATATCTCCCGCGACTTCTGGAACGATTCGCCGGCAATTTTTTCTTCAATCATATCTTCCACAATCGGCAAATCGAAGAATGATATTTTTACCTTGTCATCCCGCTTTTTAAACAAGCGTTGCAGCCGTGCAATATAGTCTTTATTGATCAAGGCATGCGTGCCGTCAGACAGTTGAATGTAGCTGCTCTTCCGAAATTGCGTCAGCGCATCAAACAGGGAGATCATCTGGCCGTCAATATCCAGGCTTGCGTCGCCTTCCAAAAAATCAATGCCATGCGAAAGCGACACGTTCAATTTGGGTGTCACCGCCCGGACTTTGTACGATTTCAACTTTTCCGCGCCAAAGATGGTGAATTTGGTAAGCAGATGGGTGAGCTCGGTGTAAATAAACTCTTTGGCCAGGTCTTCTTCAATGATGAACAGTGTGTCATCAATAAAATAATCCGCACCGTTTTTCAACGCGCGTTTGCCCTTTTTCAGCAGCCGTTCAATTTCATCGTAGCAACCGTAGGTATCTTCATGAATTACCTCACTGACGACGATTTTCTTTTCCAGATCGTTTAACGCGGCGATTTTGGAAATATCATAATTGTTGAGGAACTCGGAATCGAAACCAGCCAGCGAGGTGGCGACCCGTAAATACAGGGATCCATCGTTATCCACCTGCTCAAAAATCAACGTTGGTCGGGCATACTTTTCCGGGCCTTCTACAACTTTGTATTTTTCATAGCGAAGCTGAATGTTGTCAAAACAGGAGTACAACAGCGACAGGTACTTTTCCAACAACGATTCGGCGAGACGGGTTTTGAACAGGTAAATGTCCCGAAAATTTTCGCTGATGGGTTTGATAGCCAAAATTTTGCCATCGGCGTATACGTAGCTTTCAGTCAGGAAGCGGAGATCGTGAAATTGAGTTGATTGCTGCTGTACGTAAATTTCCGAATGCAGAAAGCGATCGTTCTTTTTAATTTCCACAATCAATTGTGCAGGATCGTCAACAAATGCAATCGGCTGGAATTTTTCATCCACAAATTTCGCATGGTTCTTTAATGGCCAAAGCAAGTATTCATGCTCATGGAAATAAATCCGGCCCTGCGGCGCTCCCCAGTCGATGCGGAATACCGACTGCTCCTGAATTTGCTGAATTGTTTTCAACAACTCCCGAGTATTGCCGCTGTAGAATTCATAATCCGGTTGGATTTCACGCTGTTTTTCATCGACTACCTCGATATACGCACCAATATCATCAAATCGTAACTGAAAAAACAGGTCAGTCGTTACCGGTTTCCTTGTAATTCCGCGGCGATTTAGTTTGAGTGATTCAAACAGGTTGGTTTCTGGTAGTTCGTTCATGGGTTATTTATTGTATTGTTAATGATTAGACTTAATTGTTTTATTCGATTGAATATGATAATATAATTTTCATTAAAAAACAAGCGAATTAACCAGAACTTTAAACATGGATATAATTCCGGCATTAAAACCAATAGAACACGGAATTGGCGGATTCAACGGATATACACAGATTTTGATTTTCATATGTACGAGTATCGAATTCACATGCAAGTTCAAAATCCGGTATAATCCTTTATATCCGTTCGATCCGCGTTCCATAAATTTATCCAAAATAGTTAAGAATTCGCTTGCACTTCAAATTATTTTTCGTAAATTGAATGCACCTACTAGACTGAATTATTTATTAACAGGATATAATCGTGGAACAGATTCAGATCGGCCAGCGCTGGATTAGCGAAATGGAGCCGGAACTTGGCCTGGGCATCGTCACTCAAATAGACCGACGAACTGTGCGGCTTAATTTCCCGGCCAGCCAAACCGAACGCCAATACGTTATCGAACATGCGCCAATCAAGCGGGTCGTATTCAAAATCGGGGATACAATCAGTTCTCAGGAAGGCATAACAATTATTGTGTCGAATACTTCTGTTCGTGATGGCATAACCATTTATAAAGGGGACGGCAATCAGGAATTACCGGAAACCAAGCTCAGCGACTCACTCAGTTTCACCACACCGCAGGACCGGCTGATGAACGATTTCTTCGATTCTAACCGCGAGTTTAACCTGCGCTATCGGGCAGTACGCATGCAGCATGACATCCGGCAATCGCCTGTGCGCGGCTTTATTGGTGGGCGCATCGATTTAATTCCCCATCAAATGTATGTGGCGCACGAAACTTCGTCTCGTCCGGTACCGCGAGTGTTGCTCTCAGATGAGGTCGGACTGGGCAAAACGATCGAAGCGTGTTTGATCATCCATCGCTTATTGCTGAGTGGCCGCATCAGCCGGGTGTTGATCCTGGTGCCGCCAACTCTGGTGCATCAATGGTTCATCGAACTGTACCGTCGCTTCAATTTGATTTTTCGGATTCTTGACGAAGACGAATGCGAATCGATTTGTGAACACGACACATTTGCCAATCCATTTTTAGAAACCCAATTAGCGTTGTGCAGCATCGATTTTCTGACTTCGGATGAGGAATGGCACGATCTGGCAATCGAGGCCGGTTGGGACATGCTTGTGGTCGACGAAGCGCATCATATACGTGAAGGCAGCGCCGAATATGAACTGGTGGAACGGCTCAGCGCCGATGCAAATGGCTTGCTTCTGTTAACAGCCACTCCCGAACAGCTTGGTCATCGCAGTCACTTTGCCCGGTTGCGGTTACTCGATCCGGCGCGGTATTTTGATTTTGATGCTTTCGAACAGGAATCAGCGCGCTATCATGAAATAGCCGGACTTGTCTCCCAATTAATCGATGGTCAGCAACTCGATCAGGTCAACCTCACCAAGATTCGTGGGCTATATCCGAAGAATTCACCTGCACTACAATCAACATTTTTTAAGACCATAGCAAATGACGAACGAAAGCGTCACGCTTTTATCACAGACCTTTTGGATCGTTATGGCATGGGGCGTGCGGTTTTTCGAAACACACGTGCGACTATGAGTGGTTTCCCTGAACGAATTGCCCATCTCGAACCATTGGAAGGCAACAGCAACGATCTGAAATTACTTGCCCAGGAATTTGCTGCCAATGGCAATCCATACGAAGATGAACCCGACTACAACTTCACCCGTGATCCACGTATTCTTTGGTTGGTTGAACTGCTTAAAACATCCCCCGATGAAAAAATCCTGCTGATTTGTCACACCATGGAAAAAGTACTGGCGATTGAGCACGCACTGCATGCGCATATCAAAGTCAATCCCACGGTGTTCCATGAAGAATTGTCATTGCTCGAACGCGACCGCAATGCCGCCTGGTTTGCCAATCCTGCCGGTGCGCGTATTCTGATTTGTTCGGAAATTGGCAGCGAGGGTCGCAATTTCCAATTTTGTCATCACCTGGTGATGTTCGATTTACCCACCGATCCAGAGTTGCTGGAGCAACGCATTGGCCGGCTCGATCGGATTGGGCAAACCGAAACGATTCATGTGCACGTGCCGTACCTTGTCAGCAGTGCGTATGAAACATTGGCCCGTTGGTATCACGACGGCATGAATGCATTCGAAACCAATGTCACCGGCGCGTTTCAATTGTATCAGGAGTTGGGGCCGATGATTATCGCGCAGATCATGGACATGGAGCAGGATGATACCGAGCAGATTATTAATGCCACGCGCGATCGCTGCGCCGCTATCACTGCTGAAATGGAATCCGGCCGTAACCGGCTGCTGGAGTTACATTCATTTCGTCCCGATGTCGCCGATGAGCTGATCGAACAAATCAATGCCATCGACAAGACAGAATCGATCGATAAATTCATGCTACAGATGTTGAAGCTATATGACATTCGCATCGATAAAAAATCGCACCGCACATATCAGCTCAACACCATGTTGCTGTCCAATCCCGAATTTCCGTTGCCAACGCATCAGAATGATCAGTTGACCGTCACGTTTGAGCGGAAAACAGCGATTCATTTTGAAGACATTGAATTTCTGACCTGGGATCACCCAATGGTGATGGGCGCGATCGATTTAATCGTGGGCTCGGAAAAAGGCAATTGTGCGTTTGCTGTGTGGCCGTCGCCGGATGATCTCACGCTATTGCTGGAAGCCGTGTTTGTGCTTGAATGCGTCGCGCCGAAACAGTTGCACGTCGACCGGTTTCTTGCGCCGACATCAATCCGCGTGGTGGTCAATCATGAAATGGCCAACTGCACCGACGATTTTTCGTTCCAGCGGCTTGCCCAGCATGTAAAAAACAGTCACGACCACCCGCTGCTGGACAATCCCCAGATCAAGCAGGAGTTGCTGCCGCAAATGGTCACGGCTTGCGAATCGATTGCTGAAACACAGATACCAGGTATCGTTAGCAATGCAAACACGGCGATGGAATCAATTCTTAGCCAGGAAATCAGTCGTTTACAGGAATTGCAACAAGTCAACCGCTACATCACACATGATGAAATTACCATTATTGAACAAGAACGCACAGAGTTGATGCACGCGATTCGTACCGCCCGATTACGGTTGGATGCGCTACGGTTTATTGTGAAGGGGGATGTTAGGTGAATTAATAAAGGAGTCTCGAAATACGTAACAAGCCATGACGCTGGGATTCCATTCATTATTTATAATTACGTGCTGTAATTTTCATTCGCCTCTACCTAAATTTTGCAAGCATTCTTCTATGCAGTGATTTGACCTTCCTAATAATTCTTTTCATTTATATTGTATCTACCAAATTTAAAAATAGGTAATGTATAATCTCATTATCAGCTTACTATTCCGATCAGTTCTGTCGATACTTACCATGAACATCTCCCATAACTTACGACCAACACGATAATGACCATAACCGACCCCGAACTTATAAACGCGTTCCAGATGCGCGAAATGATGGTAGAGCGCCGGCTAAATATTCTGCGGGCGTATATTGCCGTATTCTTCATTGTGCTCGATATCATCATGACGTGGCTGTCCGGAAAATATTCCATTCATTTATCGATTTTGTTTTCATCGCTGGCAATTGTGTTCACGATTTATTTTTGCCTGGTACAGTACATTTCATCCGGCAAGCATTATTTCGGCTGGCTCAAATATATTACTGTCACGGTGGACTACCTGTTTATTCTGGGACTGTTTGTGGAGTATCGCACGACAACTTTCTTTCTGAACATGCCGCGAGAAGTGGTGGTATTTCATTTCATTGCGTTTATTATTTTTGTGAACTTACTCAGTGTTGCGCGCTACAGCCGCACGGTGATTTTGTACAGTACTTTTTTAGGGGTATTATCCGGTGGTTATCTGTTAATTCGTTACATTCCGGTGTCGTGGTCCACATGGTTTACCACGTTAATGATTTTATTCTCCGGTCTGATTACCTACATGTTTTCCACTGACATTAATAATCTGTTTTTGAAACTACGCCAGCGCGAAAAACTCAACCGGTTCCTGTCCAAGGAAATTATTCAAAGCATTGATAGCGGTCAACTCGAATTAAAGCTTGGCGGCGAGAAAAAGCACGTGACGGTGCTGTTCGCTGACATTCGGAATTTTACACAAATTTCGGAACGTCATGATGCGTTTGAAATTGTCGATTTTTTAAACGAATACTTTTCGATGATGACGAGCATTATTTTTAAACATGGGGGTATTGTCGACAAATTCATCGGCGATGCGCTAATGGCAGTTTTTGGCGCGCCGATTTCCAAACCGGACGACGCCTTGCGCGCCGTTAGCGCCGGTATCGAAATGCAAACTTATCTACAACGCATGAAAATTAATCGGTTGGATGACAGCAAGCCACTGCTGAATGTCGGGATCGCAATCCATTCGGGGATTGTGGTTGCCGGAAACATCGGTTCAACGGAACGTATGGACTACACCGTTATTGGCGATACCGTAAATCTGGCCTCACGAATTGAGGGATTGAACAAATTGTACCACACCGATATGCTGATTAGCGAATCAACTTACCAGGAAGTGAAAGACAAATTTGAGATGCAATTCATATCGGAAACTACAGTGCGTGGAAAAACGAAACCAATCCGGCTATATACCATTCCGACGCTTACACTGCAATCCGAATATGAGCATGCACATAGTGCTGTAAATAGCTTTGTCGACGTTGCTTATTTGCTGGATGTTAACTCGAAAATAATCAGTAAATAATTTGAATACTGCCATCTCATTTCATGGAACCTTTCGATATTTGTAACATACAACATATCTCTGTATCTAATATAACCAAGGATTCATTATGAATATTATTATAGATATTGGTAAGGAGATTGTCTTCTTTTTCTATGAAATTTCAATCTACCTGCTGTTTGGATTTGCCGTTGCCGGAATTTTACACATTTTGTTCCCGGAATATTTGGTGCGTAAACATCTGGGGAAAACTTCAGTGGGATCGGTGATTAAATCCAGTTTATTTGGGATTCCGATTCCATTATGTTCGTGTGGCGTGATTCCTGTCGCTACATCGTTGCAGCGAAGCGGTGCGTCCAAAGGTTCGATTGTTTCTTTTCTGATTTCCACCCCACAAATCGGCGCCGATAGCTACATGATCACGTACTCCTTAATTGGCTGGGTATTTGCGGTCTTTCGTATCATTGCCGCGGCGGTAACATCCTTTTTTGCCGGTATTTTTGTTAATATTATTACCGGACCGAATACGGAAATCGATGCGAACGCATCTTCCAATTCAATCAACAGAGATACGTGGAAGGATCGAGCAAAATCGATTGTCAATTATGTGGAATTCGAATTGCTCGGCCCAATTGCCAACACACTCATTTTGGGCATTGTCATCGCTGGTATCATTTCGGCAGTTATCCCAGATTCATTCTTTGAAACCTATTTGGGAAATCCGTTTTTGTCGATGTTGCTGATGATGGTGGTTGGAATTCCACTCTATGTCTGTGCCACTGCTTCCACTCCAATAGCTGCATCATTACTAATGAAGGGCATTTCTCCTGGCGCTGCACTGGTATTTCTGCTGACCGGTCCGGCAACAAACGCCGTTACGATTGCCACTGTCGCTAAAATTGTTGGGAAAAAAGCGGCAGCCGTTTATCTGGCGACGATAGCCGCTGGCAGTTTGGCATTGGGTTTTGTACTTAATATGGTTGCCTTAAATTTCGGTATTGATAAAATCGTGCATCATCATCACAAGCAATTACTGCCTGGCTGGGTACAGTTGGCTGGTGCGATTGTTTTATTAAATATGATTATTTGGTACTACGTAAAAACAAAATTAGTAAAAAAATCACTACAACAGAAGGTGTTTGAAATGGATACAATTAAACTGGATGTTCAAGGAATGACCTGCATGCACTGTGCCGGCAATGTCAAAAAAGCTGTGGAGTCCGTTGACGGAACGAGCGATGTTATTGTTGATTTGGATGGAAAAAATGTAAGTTTCTCATTAAAGGATACTTCAAAGCTGGATAAAATTAAAAAACAGATTGTAGCAGCCGGTTATGAGGTATAAAACTTTTTACGTTTTGATTGGTATAATTCTTGTCTTTATTCCAATTTATTATTTCAAAAAATGATTATTTTAATCGAAACATAAATTATAGCAAACCAGGTTTCGTAAAGAAAATGGTATGTAAAAATCGTTTTCCAAATTTGAATTATTTATCCAAACTATCATTCCAATACCAATGTCAACCAACCTAACGGCCATATCCACATCTACCGATCCGATTGAGCTGTTCACCGAGTGGTTCGAATTTGCTAAAAAACACGCGAACATGCCGGAACCGGGCGCGATGTGTCTGTCCACAATCGATGCCAATGGAAATCCCAATGCCCGTATTGTGTTACTTAAAGGAGTGGACGAACGAGGATTTGTTTTTTATACTAATTTTGAATCGGTAAAAGGACAGGAATTAACGACAATACCACAAGCAGCGCTTACGTTTTATTGGCCACACCTGTATCGGCAGGTTCGGGTACAGGGAACAGTTTCACCCGTTTCTACCCAGGAAGCAGATATGTACTTTCGAACCCGGCCACGTGGCAGTCAGCTCAGTGCGCATGCATCGCACCAAAGCCGTATTTTGGAAGATCCGCACGACTTGAAAAAAGCCTACGATATGTATGCAACTCAATTTGAAGGAAAGCCTGTACCACGCCCAACGCAATGGTCCGGATTTCGTGTGGTTCCGGCAACGATTGAATTTTGGCAAGCCGGTGATTTCCGCCTGCACGATCGCTGGAAATTCACGCGGCAGGATTATGGGTGGGATTTGGTGAAGTTGTATCCGTAATGCAATAAAGCGTAGAACACGACGGATATACAGACTATCCGGATACACACTACTTGATTGGGAAACCCTTGCGAAGGTTTTGGATGCACATAATAGATTTAAAAATTGATGAATATTGACACATCATAGTGTCCTTTTATATCAAAAACCTTCGCGATGATATTTCCTGGACAGCCGATAAATTCATGTGTTCAACTCTACTCTCTCCATTTTGCGAGTACCCTAATTTTATTGATAAATTGCCTTGTTTATATCTTTCGCTGACGTAAATGGTCGTGGTGGTTTCAGGTAATTTGCTAAAAATTTATATATTTTTAAACGAATCTCTCTCGCTTTTTTTGTGTCCATGCGATCAAACGAATGGCCGCCCGGTAATGCCTGGTAAATTTCATATTCAAACTTTTTGTTTTCCGTTTTCAACGCCTGAATCAGGTGTTCTACTTCCAGCACGTTCACATCTTCATCAATAGTATTTGTATGAATAAGTAGCGGTGTCTGCAACTTATCTGCGTTCCACGCCGGTGAACGCCGGCGATACTCATTCACATCTTCCATCGCGGTCTTGCCAATGTGATAATCAGCAGAATACAATCCGCGGTATTCATCGTCGTAGTATCCCATTCGCGCCACTAAATCGCTAACCGGAACGCCGGCGAATGCCACTTTATAATCGTCCGGATGGTTAAAAATACTCATCAGCGTAATCAAGCCACCATGGCTCCAGCCCATGATGCCAACCCGACTATTATCAACAAAATCATAATTCTCCAACATAAAATCGCGACTGGCTTTGACATCCTCAATCTCCAGTCCGCCGTAATCAATTTTTTCGTAAAACGATTTGCCATAACCGGTACTGCCACGATATTCAGCAGCGACAACGATGTACTGCTGAGCCATCAATTCCTTAACGATATGGGTATAGTAAGTTGAAAAATCGGCATGCACGCCACCATGAGGAAATACCATCAACGGATATTTTTTACTAACATCGATATCCTTTGGGATGAATATATACGCCCACATCTTCACAGGATTGCCCGCGCCCAAACCAGTAGGATTTTTTTCTTTACGCAGTGGTGGGCCAGTGAGAAACACTTTATCTATAACAGCAACCGATCCGACGCGTTGATACCACAAAACATCATCAATTGCCTTTGCCAACTCATCCAGCCGGTGTCCCAATTTTTCATCATTCGCTTTTATCAGTTTTATTTCAGTGGTTACATGTTCCACATCAGTCTGTGTGACACCAACAGTCGGAAAATTGATGCTTAACCCAACAAGGAATATCAAACATAAAATATGCCGACAATTTTTCATCATAAAATCCTTTCATGATTTTTTTATCGCACTGGATTTCTCGCCGCGCACTGCGGACATACAATATTCTACACAATCAAATCAATAAAATCAAGTATGAATTTACGAACGCTTGCTATTCTCCCTGATAAATTGAATTGCACTTTCAATCACATTTTGATCCGCCAGAATACGTTTATGCCCAAGTCCTTTTGTTTGATGCAATTCAATGTAATCATACATACTTTCAGCTTGAATCGAATCGGATACTGGAATCACACGATCTTCAGTATCATGAATAATCAAAACCGGGTTATTAAGTTTAGGGAGTAAGTTAGTTGGATTGTCATCAGCCAAACTGTAACCATATTTACGCTCGTATTCCGCAATGATATTATAATAAAGTTGCAACGGGATGCCATATTGCGTAAACGTATCGTCCAAAACCTCCTTGATTCGTAAGGCTGGTGCGATCAGTACTGATGGAACTGGTAGATTTTCTTTGGATAACGCGTTCACAATTGCACCTGCACCAAAGGAATGACCAATAGTACCAGCAACTCTAGCCAACTTGTCACTTTTCATTAGTGCTCTCACTGAATTTGTCATTTGAAAATAGCTCGATCGGTTGCCCTCGGACTGACCATGTCCCGGACCGTCAAATGCCACCAGTGAGAAGCCACTATTAACCACGTCGGTTATAAACGAACTAAACTGAATTCCACTCCCATTCCAGCCATGGGCAAATAGAATAGACGGACCCTTTCCCCATTTCCAACACTTAATTTTCTCATCAATTACTACTTGTTCAAATTGTTCTGCCTTAACCAAATACTCCTGTTCATTCTCTGTTGGAATATAACGTATAGGGATGAAGAATTGTTTTAATATAAACCGGCGAATCACAGAAGGGGCAATGAATGATAAAAGTGATACGCTCACAAATGTAATTGATCTTTTAATAGATAAACGAACGTTCGTGCTATTATTTTTTGAGTAACGAAATTTATGAGTCATAAGTCGTTCCTTCCATGAAAATCATTTGAAACTATTGTTGTGAAGAATATTTTGTCAGATCAATATGTGGTGAAATATATTTTTGCAGAAGTTCCTGAGTTGCTGTTTCTTGACGTTCTTTCAATTTATCATCATGCAATAATTTGTGGTAATAGTGTAAACCAAGCAACATGGAATAAAAATCGAACGCAAACTGACTCGAATCGATATCATTTCGAAACTCGCCAACATTGACTGCCGACTTAGCTACACGCTCTAAACAATTAATCCAAACTTGCTGCTGGTGAAGAAGTATATCACGTACTTTTCCGGGGCGATCCGCATATTCCGTGCTTGCGGTTACAAAAATACAGCCGCCGGTTAATTTCTCGCCCCAATCAATCCAGTTTTGGATAAGCACAAAAATTCTGCGAATACCGGATGTTGTTTTCAATGCCGGGACAATTACATTTTCAGTGAAATCGTCACCTGCATATTTCAATATTTCAATCTGTAAATTTTCTTTGGATTGGAAATGAGCAAACAAACCACTTTTCGATAATTGAGTTTGCTTAGCCAGCTCACCAATTGTAACACACTCCAGCCCAAGTTGACTGGCCATTTCCAGGCCGATTTCCAGAATTGTATTTTTTGTTTGGAGACCTTTTTTCATACGCTTAATATAGCACGAACGTTCGTTTTTTGCAAGCTTTTTTTCAATTTTTATATTTCAGTAACAATTATTTGATACTTCTCTGAAATTCATTATATTAGGCTCACCAGATTGATTACAACAATTTTTATCCCTGAACGAAAAGTGTTTGCAAAATGAAAAATATACTAGCGTACTTCAAAACAACAAATCAGCTTGTTTATAAACAAATTGACCCAATGATGTTAGATTTATTCAATTCTTTTAATCATACCATCGTTCGGTTATCCAGTTTGGTCAGCAAAGATAAGACCAATATATTGAAGAAGCTACATAGTTCCGCCGGTCTCTGGCGGAACGATGATTTTGCTTTGCTGAGTTAACTGGATGGCCGCAATACCATCGATTTAAATATGAGGATTAAATGGTCACAACCAAACCTTCCAACCTTGATGGTTCTATAGCTTTGGATCCCCGACAACTTATCAACAACTTACGTAGTGAACTTATCAATATCGCTATTATTGGGAGTGCCGTTTTACTTCTCCCGGCAATTGTAATAAGTTTATACCGAATCGTGACCGTCGGCTGGCAACCAATTATGCTGTCGCATATTTGTTTATACGCGCTTATGGTCGTTATCGCTTTTTACCGTAAGCGACTTTCTCTCAGAGTGCGAATTATATTATTTATTAGCATCGTTCTGACTAGCGGTGTATGGAGTCTGCTGCAATGGGGACTTATTGGTATGGGAATTGTATTATTTGTTATTACCAATATTTTCACCACTTATTTTCTGAGTGCACGTTGGGGTTTTTTTAGCACAATTATCAGTTCCTTAATCATCGCTGTTATTGCATTTCTCGTGCACAAGGGCATTATAATCTATGGATTCGATATATCGGCATATGCAGTGGCATCGTCATCCTGGATTTTTACGATTGTCGCATTTTGGGGAATCACAAGTATTCTTGTTCATTTTGTCGGAAAATTTTATAATTCGCTGACAAATTTAATTCATGAATTGAATGAACATACTGTTAAATTAGATCAAACAAATATTCAATTACAACAGGAAATTATTGAGCACAAAGCAACCCAACAATCGTTGCAAGCATCCGAACAACGAATCAGGACTTTGATTGAATATACGACTGATGCTGTCTTTTGCTATGAATATTTTCATCCAATTTCTACGGACTTACCGGCAGATGAGCAAATCGATCGGATGTATGACGGTGTTCTTGTTGATTGCAATAATATCTGCGCTAACTCACTTGGTTATAACAAGGCACATGAAATCATCAACAAAAAATTGTCGGACCTGTTTGATTCAAAACATCATAGTATGCATAAATTATTTAAAACACTAATTGAAAATAATTACCGAACTGAAAATGCTGAAAGCTGTGAAAAGTTAAACGATGGTTCGTCTCGATATTTTCTGAATCGCGGGTATGGAATTATCGAACATGGCAAATTGTTACGTATTTGGGGAACATTTCGGGATGTAACCGAACAAAAGCAAGCCGATAGAATCACTCAGGCCCAGCTTGATCTGGCTTTAGCATTGAGCTCCAGCCACGGATTGGATGAAATTCTGAAATCATGTGTTGATTCCGCATTAAAGAATTCCGGTTTGGATTCTGGTGGAATTTATTTAATTGATAATGAAACAGGTGATGTGGATCTTGCCTACAGCAACGGCTTAAGCGAAAATTTTATTGCAAAGGTTACACATTATAATATCAACTCATCACAGGGTGAAATTATTATGAAAGGTAACCCAATATATACAATGTATGAAAAAACAAATGTGGTCAATGATATTGAAAAGCAGCATGAACATTTAAAAGCGATTGCAATTATCCCCATACGACATGAAAATAAAGTAATCGCCTGTTTAAATCTGGCATCGCACACCCTTGGTGAAGTTCCCGAATTCTCAAGAAGAATATTGGAAATTATTGCGGCGAATATAGGCAATGTAATCGCCCGAACCAGAGCGGAAAAAGCACTGCGGGAAAATATGATGCAGTTTAAAATTATTACCGATACAGCCCAGGATTCGATTTTTATAAAAGACACACAGTACAACTATAGATTTATAAATCCGGCAATGGCTGCTCTTTTGGGTAGTTCCCCAGAAAATATTGTTGGAAAAAATACAGAGCAGGTTTTTGGAAAACAAGCAGCCGAGATTATCAAAGAAGTCGACGATCAGGTGTTGCAAGCGGGGATTGCCGACGAAGTGAGAACACTCAACATTAGTGACGATGCAATCACATTTCACACTGTGCAGGTTCCTATCAAAGAACTCGATGGAAAAATTAGCGGAATTTGTGGTATCGTTCGGAATATCACTGAATTACAAAAAGCAAAAAATGAATTAAAGCGACATCAGGAGCATCTGGAAGACCTTGTTCATGAACGTACACTTCAGTTTGAGACCGCAAATAAGGAGTTAAAACAATTCGCCTACATCGTTTCACACGACCTTAAAACACCACTCAGAGCAGTCATTCAACTGGCAACATGGATTTCGCAGGATTATAAGGATGTGTTGGACGATGATGGCAAAGAACAATTGGAGCTATTGGTAGGCCGGGTTCAACGGATGGATAATTTGATAAATGGTATTTTAGAATACTCGAGAATCGGCAGATTAGAAACGCACACAGACCGATTAGACTTGAACAAAATTGTAAAACACGTAATTAACTCATTGGAGCATTCCGACGCGATTAAGATAGAAGTTGAAAATAAACTGCCTGTTGTGCATGGCAATCGTATACGATTCGAGCAACTTTTCCAAAATCTGCTCAGCAATTCGATCAAATATATGGATAAACCCAACGGCAACATTCGGATTGCATGTGAAGATCTGAATAATCACTGGCGATTCCGAATTCAAGATAATGGCCCGGGCATCGATAAAAAATATCATAAACGCATTTTTCAAATATTTCAGACATTACAGCCGCGTGATCAATTTGAGAGTACAGGCATTGGGCTTTCGATCGTAAAAAAAATTATTGAGCAATACAATGGAGAAATTTGGATAGAGTCTGAGATTGGAAAAGGCAGTACGTTTTATTTTACGATAGATAAGAATGTTTAATATGATGACCAGTCGAAAGTCGAAATGGGTTGAAGTTTAAAAGGTTATCACTGTTTAACGGAGTATATCCTGAGTTTATCGAAGGTCTCACTATGAAGATGGAAGCTCAGCCTGAGTGAAGATGAAGGCCCATGGTTCAATGGTCATTCCATGACACAGCCTTCAATTTTTTTGACAATATGCAACGCCACACATAATCGCTTTTCAAGGAATCCCATCAATTTGTTAATTTTGTTATTGCTAAAAATAATATAATTTTGCATATTAGTGCGTTCCCAGACAGTAATTTTCAGAACGTCGATCGGTTTAAACCGAATACTTCGGATTCACATCAAAGGGGACAATCAAGTCAACATCGTCAACAATTGAAGTTTCAACTAACAAACGAACAAGGAGTCCACACCATGACCGGTCATATTCCCGTATTAATGGTCAGCGGAATCAGCCTCGCCGATGCCTGGGAAAAATCGTTAATCGCGTTACATGAACACGGTTGCAACATTAAAACCGAATACGACAAACCAGAAGACCCTCCCAGCAAAGATTGCAGTATGAATATTGTGGTCGAACAGCCGCTGGCAGAACCAATGATTCATAAGGATTTTCCCGGTGGACTGGAAGATCTGCAGGAATATGTATTGGAAGTACTAGATGGTATTAAAGACCATTGCGTCCGCGATGCATCCGATGATCCCGATGACACCCGCTGGGAATATACATATCATCAGCGGTTATATGCGTACACTGTGCCAGGCTTGAGCGAGCAATTCGATCAGATAGAAACCATCGTTCAAAAATTGGCTAAAACACCGTATTCTCGTCGCGCCCAGGCAATTACGTGGAAAGTCTGGGAAGATAATCCATGCTACGATCCGGCGTGCCTGCAAAGTATTTGGTGTCGAATTTTACCGGATGAAAACGGTGAATGGATATTGAATATGAATATCCGGTTTCGTTCCAACGATGCATACCGCGCCGCTTTCATGAATATGTTTGCATTTATTCAATTGCAAAAACGCATTGCCGACCGGATTTCCGAAATTAGCGGACATAATGTCACGCTAGGTCGTTATCTTCATCAAGCGGATAGCTATCATATTTACGGTTCCAATTTCAATGAATTTGAAAATCGTTTTCTAAAAGCACTGGCCGACAGAACTTTTGAAGAACGTACCTATCGCTATGCAGATATGAAATTTATTATGGACGACGCCATCCCCGGAATAATGGAAAAAGCACGGAATATGGGGCGGAAAATTTAATTTTGAATGTTGAATTTAGAAGATAGTGAGATATAGTAGAATGGTGAAAAAAGCTTTAACCAGCTCACCATGTTACCTGTCTCTTACTCAAAATGACTTGCTAATAATCATAAATGACAATGATAAATTGACTGTATTTAGTATCCTCTCAAAAAAAGATGGTAGTAATAAAAATTGAAATCAAATAGCTTCTCAAAATTTTGCAGAGCGCAGAGCGCAAAGAGCATAGCAAAA
>JAFGDW010000048.1 GCA_016931935.1 Candidatus Zhuqueibacterota bacterium
CTGTGAATCCGTGAAATCCTGTCTAAAATATGTTTTAACATTTTCTGCCAAAAAATGTCAGAAAATAATTTCTCAGTTACTAACAAATGATTATTTTCTATTTTTGAAGTACGTTTCATTTTTATACTCAGCCAAGTGATGAAGCAGTTCGAAATCCCATCGAATTAACGCTTGCTTCTTCGCTCGGGACCAACCTTTAATCTGCCGTTCAGCGTTGATCGCTTCCAAATAAGTCGAAAACACCTGTGAATATATTAACTTCACCGGAAGCCGCGATGAAGTGTATCCTTTAAAGACACCGTTTTGATGTTCCGTCAACCGCCGCTCAAGATTCTCTGTTTTTCCTGTGTAGTAACTGCCGTCAGCGCACTCGGGAATGTAGATCCATGCTTTTTCCATATGAGTTGTCTTATCATTAATTTGTATGACACGCATTCACCCTTCGACTTCGCTCAGGGTGAAGTATCAGGCTTATTGTATTTTATTTGCTCTTATAAGATCAGTATTTGATTTGAAATTTGCAATTTTTTTCCCTCCGCCTAAGCCTTTATTTCATAATCAATCTCGCCCGCTCTGCTGCCGCTTTCACGGCTTCTTCCGGCGATTTCGCTCCGTAAATGACACTCGCCTCAAACTCCTGAGAAATAGCATCGAATATTTCCCGTAAGACGGGAGAGCTGTCGGCGCCGCGGACATATTGCGCCTGGTGGGCAAATTTAACTTTCATTGGATTTTTTGCAAAGTAAGGGATAAATAAACTATCCTGTAAAATATTTTTTCGGATCGGTAATTGATCAGCCAACTCCAGCAGCCGCAAATCATTTTTTCGGGAAATTAAATATTTCATAAATTTCCACGACTCATTTGGATATTTTGTATTTTTAAAAATCACAATGCTCTTGTAATCGCCATACGTATATTCTGGCGTGTCCGAGGCAATCGGCCGGGGCACCGGGGCAAAGCCGTATTGGAAATCATCTGATTTAAATCGCTCGATCTGGGTAATGGCATACGGCCCGGTAAACCGCGTCGCAACGATGCTGTGGATGAATACATCCGCACGGGCGTCCATGCGTTCCTTCGGGAAATAATCCCTGGCAAACAATGTCTGCAAAAAGCGGAATACCTCGACCGAGTATTCATTGTCGAAGGTAACGCTATCGCCTTGCACCAGCGTGCCTCCATTGGATGCCGCAATGTACAACGTATAATAATCAAAAAAGCGCTGCCACCACGCCACCAATATCTGGGTGATGCCAACCCAGCGATCCACATACCCATCGCCATCCGTATCTTGTTTGATCCGTTCCGCCAGCGTTAAAAATTCGTCATAGGTTCTCGGCGGCTCTGTGAATCCGGCGTTAGCCAGCATTGTTTTGTTGTACGCCATCATGATGGGATTGGTCTTCCACAGAATCTGGTAGGTGCGCCCGTCTGTTGATTTTGCTTCTTTGATGAAATCATCGGAAAACCGGTCCGTCGCCAGCGAATCGAAATCATTGAATTGATCAAGCGACAACAGCGCGTTGGCCCGGACATACGATTCCACATCGCCCGGCCACAGATTTGAATACACGTCCGGCGTGGTTTTGCCGACCACTGCGGCGAGAATCACCTCTTCGCTGGAGCGCCCTTCGGGAATGGCCTGCTGCTTCACGCGAATATTCGGATGGGTCTGGTTCCATTCATTCACGATGGTTTTCGCCAGGTCCATTTCATATTGGTTGTTGGCCGACCAGTATATGAGTGTAATCCGGTCGGAATTGGTGTTTTGTTGATTGGCGCATCCAGTGGTGATGATGGCAATCAGGATGATTGTTTTTAGAATTCGTGTCATAGATTGTAAGTGGTTATCGGAGATTCAATTATTCTTCTCGTGATTATTTATAATGGTTCAGTGCGCATCTTCAACGCTTCCCCCGGCACCCCCCCATTGGAAGAGAAGGTGTGAAAATCGTTAAGCTCATAGTTCCGCCAGTCTCAGGTGGAATTCAGCTATGTCGCTCGGCGACGTGTTAAATTACATTGAAAAAATTTAGCTACTGTAAATCTATTGATGAGTGCATAAAGTATTTAAAATTGAATCGCAATTGATTCTACACTCTGCTGGTGGGTCACCGAGAACTTAATATCATAAATACCATTATTTGAAGAAACAATAAATCCGCTCTCCAAAGCCTCGCCATTTTGTAACACCACCTGCGGTTTCCATGGCGAGATAAGTTGAATTGCATTTTTGTGTCCCGGAAATGCTTTCAATTCCACATCCAATTGCCTGACTGGCTCATTGTATGTATGCTTTAATAAAATTGATTCTGTAGCCGTTAAATACGGTTGATGCGGTGTTCCCAGCACAATTTCGATCGATTTGTTGACGGACAACGTTTGCGGGATCACGGCGGATAAATATGGCTTTCCATCCACACTCATGTCCCGAATATGCGTTCCTTTTCCTGTTACAATCACCGTAATCAACCGGCCATTTATGTTGAGACTGAATTGCGCGTCTTGCTGGTCTTGCAAAATATAAGGCGACAGGCTGATGTTCCAGACATTTTCATTCACGCCCAACAAATGGTACAAACAATACAAATACCAACCGCCTGCCCACAGGAATTGCGGTTTGTCAACTCTTCCGTACATGGCGGAATTCGATTTGTCGCTGACGCGGTATTCGTACATCGCCGGCTGTCCGTTAGGACTGTGAATGACACCATCGACTGTCATGATTTTCTTGATAAACTCGCACGCTTTCTCCTTTTCCCCGATCGACATGAGCGCCAGGGCGTACATCGCATTGCCGTGCGGCCAGACGCCGCCATTGGCATAGTAGCCCGGCTGCCCGGCTTCGTTGCCATTAAATTTCAAAAAATCGATCAGCAAGTGAAAATCCATCGGGAACACATTGTAGATGCCAATTTTTTCATCGAGCAGCTTTGCGGTTGCCGTTTCGACGAGTTTCACTTTTTTCTCTTTGTCAATCACATTGAAATATGGTCCCAAAAGCGAACCGATGTAATGATGTCGATCCATACTGCCGTCTTCAAAATAGTTGATGAGATAATTGAGATCGTCATCCCACAAGCGTTTGCTCAATTGCACCTGCATGTTGGCGGCTAGTGTTTCCAATCCTTTCAGATCATCCGGGATTTGATTGAGTGTGGTGGAAATGTAAACAAAATCCCGAATCGCCCGGATGGCCATGATGGTCATGTACGAACGCGGCCCTGTGCTGCGGCCAATGTCCCACCAGTCGGGCCGGTAGGCATAAAACAGATCGTCGTCGCGTTTGTTTTTCAGTGTTTCATGAATGCTGGTGGAAAGATACGGATATAACGTTGTGAGCATCGCCGTGTCGCCGGAGTGACGCAAGTAGCTTGCCGACAGCAGAACAAACCAGAAATGATTCCAGTTGTCGGATTCGGCGTATTCGGTCACGTAGCGGTGATCCTTCCAATAATAGGCGTGGGGAATGATTTTGTCCTCATTGGCATGACCGATGATGTACAATAAATCATTACGAACCCGATCCAGATCAAACTGTACGGCGGCCAAATCAGTCAATTGGACGTCGTGAGTAAAATAGAAATTATACTCCGCCGGACATGGCATCGGGACGATGTGCCCATCCAGATAATGGGCGTTTGTGGCCAAAATCGCCTTTGCCCAGCCAACCGAATGATCGAGCGCCGGATCGCCGGTTTTTAGCACGCTTTGTGTGAATACTTTATTGAGTACATTTTGCTCATACTTATCACTATCTTGTTGATAGTTTTTCAACAGGTATGATACCACATTGCTGATTTCACCGACTTCCCGCATCCCGATAATCTGTTCCACATGCAGTTTTTTCCCCGGCGCCAGTTGCTTTTGATATACATACGCCACGACCGGCCGGTCCGGATACTCTTTTGGGATTACTTCACGCGGCAGGTCGGATGAGCTGTCCATCCACCAATTCTTATCTTTTAGCGGAACGCTCCCGTTTGAATTTCTCGTGGTGTAACTTTGCGGCATCTCCCCGGCATTGGCGACAAACAATTGGGCGTTTCCGGTTTCGTCATCATCAAAATTAACGTAAATGGCAGCGCCGCTATCATTGTACGCAGTCCACGCCACGGTTTTGTGAACGTAGCTGTGCGATGTTTTCAGCGTCGCTTCAAGATGAGTGTACAGCTCGAACGGAATGGATGTGCCGGTATTGTTGGTAATGTTAATCCGTGCAACCATCGCTGGTTTGTCATTGCAGAAATGATATTGCACTTCGATCGTCTTCTGACTATCCGTTTTGGTGAAATGAACGGTGTATGGCGTAAGCTCAAATTTAAATGACTCCAATCCGATCCACTGCTTCGGCCCATCGCCAATTTTCAATCCCAGAAAGAACACCCGGTAGTTCTCACGCGTCCAGTAATCCTCATTCAAATCGATGCTGTTGGCCCGGGGATAGTAGAAACTAATGCGATTCAGCAGCGGCGAACTGTTATGCATTTCAATGCCAACGTATGGACCACCAACTTCAATTTGAGCGTGTTCGCCTGTGAAGTCGACTTTGAGAGCGTCTTGGAGATTGGGGGCTTTGTTTTGGGGTGATTGGCATGATGATATTAGAATGATAAATGATGCTAAAAACAAATTGAGAACTCGTTCCGCCGCTCTGCGGCGGAATGCAGAACGGACGCTCTGCGTCCAGAAATTTAAACTGCTAGTTTTATGCATATCATTAAATCCAATTAAAATGATCTAAAAATCATTCCACTCGTCGCAGATCGACGATGCCGCATTCCGCCAGAGACTGGCGGAACGATTGTATTGTAGTAATAGTTACTTAAGCAATACCAATTTACACCGCGCCAACACCTGCCCATCCACGATCATCTGGCAGATATACACGCCTGATGCCCGATAGCCGCCGTTATCATCATCGCCATTCCAACTGACGGAGTAAAATCCGGCCAGTTGTTTTGAAACAACTAAATTTTTTACGTTTTCGCCAAGCATATTAAAAATGGCAATCCGCACAAATCCCGGCGCCTTCAACTGGTAATTGATAGTAGTGGACTGATTAAACGGATTCGGAAAATTTTGATGTAGCCGGAAGTGATCCGGTAGTCGCCCTTCCGGTGTATTTTCAACCGGTATGTGTTTTTCATCATAAATATTTTTAATTTCGTCTTCGGACAGCGCATAGTTGTAAATCCGAATATCATCCAACACGCCTTTGAAGTTATAATTGGGATCGTTAGGCAATGCCTGGCCGAACACCAGTTCAATGTTCGTTTGCATTATCAGGCCGGAAAACGTTATATGATTGTCCAGCACACCGTTGATGTAAATGTCGTAATTCAGGCCGTCGTATAGCGTTGTGATGTTATAATAGACGCCTGTTTCCAGTTGGAACTGGGAGTCCAAATCCTTGATGCCGTCGCTGCTTTTCACGGTCCAACGGATGCCGTGATTGGTGATGGAAATCTTCCACCGATTTTCCCAATTGCCGTGCGAAATTGGATAGGCCTCGCGATCGAAAAACTCGGCAATATTCATCCAGAAGCTCACGGTGATCGCGTCCCGGAAATTCAGCAACTCGCTGTAGGGAATCTGGATTTTATCAGTCGTCCCATTAAACGAATACGCACTGTTCGGCACGCCAAAGCGATCTGCTACCAATGTCGCGCCAGAAACGATGCTATGGTTGTTATTGCCACTCTCATCATTGGCATTTCCGTTGAATGGGTAAAATGCAACCGGCACGCCGGTGGACGTGGCCGATGAATCCTGTACAACTATGCCGACGCTATCGGACGCCTGCCCGCCGTGTTCATCCTGAACATCACAGCGGATGTAGTAATAACCAGCGGTATGCGGCGCTGTCCATGTGGCGATTGAATCGCTCGGGGTCAGCTCCCCGGCATCCGCTGACCACAGATAACTCAATTGCTCGTTGTCTGAATCCGTTGCAGTACAGATTATTTCCGATGTGCCACCGATATTCAATCGATATGGCGTCGCAACCAGCGCTGAAATGTGCGGCAAGTGATTGATGAAACGGACAATCTCGAGCGTGACAGAAGCGCTGTCCTGTCCGCCATTGCCATCGTCAACAATGCATGTTATACGATAAGTCCCGACCGAGTCCGGCGCTAACCAGGAAATCGGACTTTGTTTCGATGAGGCAAAAACATCGAGCGTAGAGATAATGTACGTGAGATCGTCATTATCTTTATCGCTTGCCGTACAATACAATAGCGTGCTATCGCCGGCAATAACCGTTTCACTCTTAACGGCAAAACTTTTAATACGCGGTGGATAATTCGTCACAGGCTGGCCCGAACGATAGTCGGCGACCACGCCATCAATCAACATATTGTCAAGGTCATATGTAACATTTCCACCCGCTGGCGCTACAACCAGCAGAATAGCCTCATTCGCCGGGATTGAAAACATCGTCACACCGCTAACACCGTTAGCAACAAACGTGTTGGAAACCGCATCGTACAGATCACGCTGATCCACGCCCACATTAATCTGAACCATTTTTGTTTCATCATAGGGATTGAAATACAGATACGTTGGATAAGCGTCGGCGTGATAGTAATCGGTTTTCAGGACATCAAGTTGCAGAATCATCAGAATAGTCGTCGTATCGATGATGCCACCAAGAATGCCCACATGCGATGAGCCATACAGCGCCAGATTGGTTTGACCCCAGCCGCCGGAGATCGCGTCGCCGGTGGCGTACGGACTGAAACTATTCGCTCGCTCGCGCATGGCCTCATGGGCAATGTACGAATTGGGATCGTACTGATGCGCCCACGATTCGCTGTCCTGCTGAAAATCCGGCAGATAATTGGGATAGAACAACCGGCAGGCATTGGCGGCGTTTAGCGTCCACTTCCCGATCGCCCGGGCGAAGCGGTCATCATAACGCGTTAACGGCACAAGCGCGCCCACCTGTTCGACCGTGTTCATGTAAAACACGTAATCATTATCAATCGATTCGCCGATCAGCCCGTAACAATCGTAATTGCCCCAGCGTCCGAGCACAGCGCCCCACTGCCGCAACGCCCCGATATTGAAACACCAATTCAGCATTTTTTCAATATCATAGTTTGCGCCCAGCTCCGCGTTCATGCGGGCAGCCATGTAAACGCCATACGATAGTTGCAATTCATACGACGGATTGGATGTCCGGCTATTCAAAAATTCCATCGACCACTCCGCGCCGATGCGATACTTTTCGTCACCGGTCGTCACAAACGCATTGTACAACAGCCAGGCAATTGCGCCAGCGGCCTCCGGCTCAGGCACATCGGTCGTTAGTGGTTTCATGGTGGAGAACGACCAGGCGCGGTAATTCATATACGGTATGTGCCAGGGCGTGGCTCTACCGCCCAGAGCTTGCACCGCTTCGAGCATGCGATCGGCAATGGTGGTGAATTGATAATCGAAATCGCCAATATGCGGATACATGCTGTAAAGCTGATAGAAAAACACATTGGGCATGGTTTCGTACCACCAGTCCTGACCGCTCGATGTCGCCGGATTATTCAAATAAATATTTTCCTCCGGCCGTTTATTGAAAAACTCTTCGCACATCAATACCCAGTTTTTGCCGTTCTGATTGCTCTTGTCAATCCCGACCAGACTGGCGCTGATGACAGCGGGCAGTATGTTGACCGCTTCGGCATTTGTCGGATAGGTTGCGCCCACCACCGTGTGCAAACCGAATTGATCATGATTGGGATAATTGATGCCGTTGCTGTTCTCCCAGATCAATGGGAGATAGGTTCCGGTCGCGTCAAAATCGAACACCAACGAATCGTAACCGAACGTCACCTGTTTCCAGTCACGCATCTCGTACGGTGCTGGCTGGTTAGGCATTCGCTCAATCCGGTTGATGGTAATTTGTTGGGCAAATGCGGATTGGGCGAGGCATAAAATGATAATGAGTTGTGATGTTTTCATATGTTTTGTTTTAATTTCCGCCTTTTAATACATACCCGTCAAGCTAACCAGGCAAAGAGATGTCATTCCGGTTTTCCGCTGCTTTACAGCGGAAATACCGGAATCTCCACACACAAAAATTATGAATGTCCGGGGGGACTCAAGATGTTAATTCAACGCTGATTTAACAATTTCTCATCTCTTGTTCAAATAATGCTATCATTTTTATTCTGCGGCAATTCCAACGATCGCATACGGAGATTCCGGTATCCCGACAAAAGACGTCGGGAACCGGAATGACAGCGCTTTTTTACTAATAAGAGCACAAGATATTCCTAATCTTAACGGTTATACCTTTGAAGATGGAATTCATTAGTAGTCCCTTAAAATTGCACAGACGCAGGGTACACATTCCGCATCCCCTGCATTATGCAGAAATCCGTTAAAGTACGCGCTCCTTGATTCAATTTTAAAACCAACTCCGCCATTCCCAGTCAATTGTGGGATGGGCTTGATGCGGAAACGTTCCGCCTTTTTTCACAAAATAGACATCAATTGCTTTGGGATTGTCTTCATCGCTGACTTGAATTTGCGCCAGTACGTCGTCATTAATTTCTATGGGATACTGATTTTTTAACTGCAAAATCTGCCGGTACATTTTGGTCATGTATGCCTGGCGGATATAATCGCTTTTCACGTTTATTTTAGCTTTGTCGAACGAAATAAAATTGCCGTTTTGGCAGCGATAATCGTTTTGGTTTTCCTGGTAGAATTGCTGCAATTGCTCATCTGTCACATCAATCGTCGCAGCAATTTCGTCTTTCATCGCCGCGTACACAATTTTATCCAGCCACCACTGTTTTTGTAGTTGGATATCATCTCTATTTTGTAACTGCTGCTGACGAGCGCGTTCAATCAAAAATCTGTTGCGCAGCATTTTCCAGATGGTTGCCTCCAGCGAATTGCGGAAACTGTCACGGGAATCATTTTCAAAATGGAAGTAGTCTTTACGCATATTGTACCAATCCAGGAAATCCTCAACTGTAACATCGCCCGACTGACATGTCGCCAATAGCTGATTCAGATCAGGTGCATTACTGTCATTAGAGCCGTTCATGTAGTCGGCTAAATTCCACGCATCGTATTTTTCGGGACGCAGCGTTTGCTTTCCCAGATAGTTTATCAGATTGTCAAAAGCAGCACGTTTTATAATCGGATTTTCATCCAGCATCATTTTGTGAACATACGAGTCCGATTGGCGATCCAGTTTATGTTTGAATAGCTTGCGCTCAATCTCGTACCGTTGATCGCGCAGTTCGGATTCGGTTTGCATCGCATTTGTCCACCCTGCCGATATTTTCACGATGTACCAGCCATCCTTTACATTGATCGGATTGGAATATGTACCGACTTTCATCGTATCGATGATGGTGGACAAAAACGGATTGTCGATTTGAATTTTGAAACGGGTCGTCTCCAGCGATCGTTTGTCCGCTGTAAGTGAATCATCCAGTTGCATTACAAACAAACTGTCAAACGAAGCGCCAGCGTCGAGCGCTCTCCTGTCGCTGATAATCGCCTGCATGTCATGCGTAAAAATCCATTGCAACGTGATATGTTGGTTATTCTTGTCAACGCCTTCCGCAATTTCCTTGTCGGTGACGTTGACGTGGCTCATCACATCATCACGGAACAATTGTTCGGTCATCAGATCGCCCTCGATTGCCGCAAGCATATCCTGAACCTGCGGCGACAGCGCCAATCCATGGGCGTAGCCATCCAGTGCCAGCAATTTCTCATAAATCATCACATTCAAATAGCGGCGTTTGGAATCGCTGGCGCGTTTGAAAAACGCCGGACCGAATTCATAGTTGATATAAAATTCACCGGCCGTGATGTCGATTTCGCCAACGCGAGCGACAATCGCTGAATGATCAATTTCGGGATCGATCCACATCGAGTGCTGTGAAAATTCATTCTCGGCGCTGGTCAATTCATGAATTGGCTGAGCTGATAATAGAACTGTGATACTGAAAATGATTATATACTTTTGATGATTCATAAAATTGTATGTTTTTTTTGACAGAATCAAGAGGGTAAAGGAATTTCAATATGCATACTTAGTTCTACTTTGTCAACTTTTTAAGTTTTTGTTTTTGTTTGCTTAGGGTCGCATTTCGACGTTTTTGATGTCGCACTTGCATCTGCCGA
>JAFGDW010000049.1 GCA_016931935.1 Candidatus Zhuqueibacterota bacterium
ATCCCCCTTAGATTAAACGATTTCAGAGAATTAATTGATTAATGATGCAAATGTACACCAAATTGTGTATGATTCAAAGAACTTAGTCTTTGTATGTAATTATGGGTTTACGCCCTTTTTTGAGAAGCTCAACTTCTTTATAAACATGTAATACTTGTACCATTTTTTCATCAAAATTCGGATCGCGTCGTTCAAGATAATAGTCAATTTTATGTGGCTGAATTGGGGCCTTTGATAAAATTTTGGAAACTGTCCCTCGATTTAATTTTGTTAATGATGGATGACCAGCTTTTTGACAATGTTCTCGAATGTGCTTCGCCAAACTTCGAGTTGTCCAAAGTTCAGCTGCATATCCCAAGTTTTTCGGTTTTTGACAAGCAATCGAGACTGCCCATGCTTTGGCTTCTTGCGTAATTGTTGGCGTTTTCCCTTTTCGAGGTAAATCGTTCAGGGCTACATCAACACCACAACCGAGAGCTTTATCCATACATCGCTCTATTTTGGGGCGGTTGGTTTTTAGTTTTTTAGCAATGCTGGAAATCGTTTCGTTTTGATAATAAGCTATCAGTATCTTTGCACGTTCTATCCGAGATGAACTTTCGGTACGCGCTCGAACGATGCTATTAAGCTTTTCAATCTCATTGATTGATAAATTAAGTTTAGCACGTTGACTGATGAATGGCATTGGTTCCTCCTTTAGTTAAGTTGGAACCTAATATACAACAAAAAAAATACTATTGTAATATTAATTAGGAATCATTATAATAGTTCCTTACTTTGTACTGCGTTGTACAATTTCTTGTGGAGTGAATGAGTAGTTTCGTGGTAGGTTGGCCAAAGGAAGCATCTACCTGCCCTGATGCGTCAGGAAATAGCAGCGTTTTATCAACACCAAGAGTTAGCATTCACTCTAATAATGTTAACTAATACTGGGAGATAAAAATGATCATTCAGATTCTAAAGCTTAGTTTTCAGATGGTGCTGCCTTTGTTGATGGTTTGCGTTGTAGCAAATCTCGTATCCCCACAAGAACCGGACGTGCCTGATTGGGCTCAGCCCGGTTCGGAAACACATACGCAGGTGTCGCCGCCAACAGACTTTCATCGCGCTGCCAGGACAGTGCTTGAGCCAATTGGCATCTTTGATGGCCAGTCCGATATTGGCGCCGCCGTTGTGCCGGGAAGCTCTGACTATAATGCGGCGACTGGCCAGTACACTATCGTTTCCGCTGGCTATAATGTGTGGTACGTGCGGGATGAATTCCGTTATTTGTGGAAGAAAATGTCAGGTGATGTGTCGCTGGCCGCCGATATCAGCTTTCCGGATTCGCTTGGCTACTTCGATCGCAAGGCGGTGCTTGTGATTCGCCAGAGTCTTGATGACGACTCCAAAGAAGCAATTGTTGCGCTCCATGGCGATGGCATGTTTCACCTTGCCTGGCGACCGGAAAAAGGACTTCGAATTAAAGATATGGAATATCGCATTGGTAGTCGCGGCGCGCTCCCTGGTGGCTCATCCCCGGATGATCTTGTGACTGCCCAGGCCAAACGGATTGGGATCGAGAAACGTGGTGATTCGTTCGCACTATTTGTGAGTATGGCTGGCGAGCCCATGCACCAGTTTGGCGCCCCCATTCAACTCAAGCTCGATGAACCATTTTATGTCGGGATTGGATTCTGTTCTCACATTCCCGACAAAGCCGATACGGCGGTTCTGTCAAACGTTGTGCTCGAGAATGCGGCAGGTAAAATTCGATAGACAGGTCAATCGAAATGCCTTGAATGTGTCGTGAATTGTAGGCGATTTATCATGTTATTTACTCTGAACACTGTCATGATAAAGAAGTGTCAAGCCAACGATTAATTTAAAACCTTATTTTCATGTTTTATACCTTAATAGCATTTTGAGTAAAACAACTTCAACCTTATTACTTTATTAGTCCTTGAAATTGGAATGAATATCTAAAACTTGAATAAGCTCATAAGGTTAATAAAATTGTTAATTATACTGCTATTAAGGTTGAAAGAACAAAAATAAGGTTATTCTTGAATCAGTGATATAATAATAGTCATTTTAAATGAAAAGATGGTTGCAATTTCAAACATAATCAAATGAATTATACTTAAAACAGTCATATTTCAAAAATAGTTCAATTGAGATGCTATATTCTTTAGCTCTTTTTGCCATTAGCTAATAGCCAACGGCCAAAAACGGCCGATATTATGAACATAGATTAGCTTTCTTAAATGTTCCATTTATGGCCGTGTTCAGTATAATACAATCCGGAGACATCATGTTTGAAAAAGTGCTTGCTGCGAAACAACGCCTCAATGGGTATGCCAATAAAACACCAGTTATGACATCCCGAACTCTTAACCGATTGGTTGGTGCGGAAGTATTTTGCAAATGTGAAAACTTTCAACGGGTGGGGGCGTTCAAGTTTCGCGGGGCGTTTAATAGTATTTCACAACTTTCGCCTGAAGAAAAGCAACGGGGTGTGATTACCTATTCATCCGGCAATCACGCCCAGGCGGTCGCGTTGGTCGGCAATATGTTGAATATTCACACCATCATTGTCATGCCGCAAAATGCCCCGGTCACCAAACGGGCAGCCACCGAGGAATATGGTGCCACAATTGTGGAGTATGATCCCGAAAAGGCAACGCGTGAACAGATTGCCCATGAACTTCAAGCGCACCATGGGTACACAATGATTCCGCCTTTTGACCATGAGGACGTTGTTGCCGGCCAGGGCACAGCAGCGCTGGAAATGATCGAGGAGATCGGACAACTTGATATGCTATTAGTCCCTTGCGGCGGTGGCGGATTATTGAGCGGCTCCGCGATTTCCGCCAAAGCGATGTCGTCAACGTGCAAAGTTATCGGCATCGAACCGGAATTGGCCGACGACGCTACAAAATCGTTTCACACAAAAGTATTGCATAGTGTAAAAAATCCGCCAACAATTGCTGATGGTACCCGGACTGTTTCGTTAGGGAAGATAACGTTCCCGCTGGTGTTACAGTATGTCGATGATATGAAAACCGTCAGCGAAGCGGCGATTATTGCTTCGGTTAAATTTCTGTTTTATCGCATGAAACTTGTTGTTGAACCATCCGGTGCGCTTGGCGTAGCAGCCGTGCTGAGCAAAGCTGTTATTCCACAGGGACGAGTCGGCATCATATTAAGTGGTGGAAATATCGATGCAGCGACAATGAACATGATGTTGAAATAAGCATTGGCAGTGAATTCGTGAGATCATAAACGTTCACAGTGTAGACGTGCTACGCATTTCTACCTCAATGCAAATAATCTGGCATCTGAAATGAGTTGGATTTAAACGAATAAAAGTGCGCAGCACGTTTGTGTTTCAAATACGAATGAACTGTGAACATCTAAAACCTACGCACGTCTTACAGCGACGAATCGTGAGAGACGTTAGCTACGCGTTTTCACTTTTAATCCAGGAAAAATAATTTATGAAATTAATCAATTACGAAATACTCGTCTTGATGGGATTTTTATTGATGGCAGCGTGTCATCCCAACTCTGGATCGGATGGCTTGAAATCCGATATTAATAATTCTGGTACGATGCTCATTAACCAGCAATTAGGTCCGGCGCCAGGTAGCTATCAAATTGATGGTGATGAAAATCCGGTCACACTTCCGTTTGAATTTTACGGCATGAACCTGATGGTGAAAGCACAAAAGAACGGGCTGAACATAAACATGCTGATCGATAATGGTGTAATGTGGGATGAATTGTTTTTCTATGGTAGCGACCAGGTCGATTCACTGGGAATGAAGTATGAAGGCAATACTCACGTTGTCGGTGCGGGCGAAGGTGAGGGCATCGATTCATATACTGCATCGGATGTGGCGATTTCGTTTGGTAAAATTCATTTTTCAGGACAATCAGCCGTGATTACGGCAAAGGAACATGGATTCGCTGATTATTTCCCTGGTGTCGCCGGCCAGGTGTGTGGCGCTTTTTTCAAACATTTTATTGTTGAATTTAATTTTGATGATCAGACCATTAAGCTGCATAAGCCGGATGGTTATAAATACACGGGAAATGGCACCGCAGTTCAAATGACGCGCGACTCATCAGGGGCTTACAGCATACCCGTTAACATCAAGCTTGTTGACAAATCGCAAATAGATTATCGGTTATTTATCGATTTGGGAGGCATTCATCCGGCATCATTGGTTATAAGTGAAAAATATGGAATTTCAAAACCGTTGCATTCCGAAAAAACGATATTAGGCTACGGCGCTTCCGGCGAAATTAACGGTTACAAAGGATTGATTGATCGTTTTAAAATAGAGCCGTACGAATTAAACAATGTCGCAGCCGTTTTTACAGAAGCTGATAACGATGGTGACCATACCAATACAACAATTGGCCTGGCACTGTTGAAGCGTTTCAATTTGGTGTTCGATTATTTCCATGAGAAATTGTATATTGAACCGAATAGCCATTTTAATGATCCGTACATCGAATTGTAGTTTGATACGCTGGAAATAAAAATGGCACGACCCTTTTTAGAACTCGTCCATCCGGAATATCTTCAACCGACACTCGATGAAATGCAGAATTTGCGAACTGGAAATGAGACAATCAATTTCGTCAATAGATTTCGTTGCAAAGATGGATTTTATAAATATCTGTCATGGTACTCAATCGAGTATGATGATATTATATATGCATCAGCACTTGATATCACCGAAATAAAGGAACAAGAGGCACAACTAAAAGATTACTCTAAAAAGCTGGAAATCAACAATCGCGAACTGCAGGATTTCGCCTATATTGCTTCCCATGATTTGCAGGAACCACTTCGCAAAATCATTGCGTTCGGTGATCTGCTTCACAGTTTGTACGAACATGAACTCGATGAACAAGGTCGTGATTATCTGAATCGCATGCAGAATGCAGCCATCCGAATGCGAACTCTGATTAACGATTTGTTGTCATATTCACGTGTATCCACGAAAACCCGGCCGTTTGAGCAGATAAATCTGAATTCCGTGATTGACGAAATCCTGTCGGATTTGGAAGTTTCCATCGCTGAAACCGGCGCGCAGATAGAAATTGGTTTACTACCGGAAATTGTTGCCGATGAACTCCAGATGCGACAGCTTTTTTAAAATTTGATCAGCAATGCAATCAAATTCCAAAAACCGGACAGTGCGCCGATTATAAAAGTGATTGCCAGCGAAGACACATTACCCGGCGGAACGAGTGAATCCTTTCATTGTATTCAGGTGCGAGACAATGGTATTGGTTTTGATGAACAATATTCAGATAAAATTTTTATTCCGTTCCAACGGTTGCATGGTCAGAACGAATATAAAGGAAGTGGTATCGGCCTGGCAATTTGTCGTCAAATTGCAGAACGGCACAACGGAAAAATTCGTGTCAAAAGTGAACGGGAAACGGTTCAATTTTTTCGGTCTATTTACCCTGTCACCCGATAAACGAAAAGGTATTGGTTTCACAATGAATTCAAAATCACTTATAATTCTCAATGCAGATGATGATGCTGATGATCAGCTCATGATAAAAAAGGCGTTTGAAAAAAATAATTTGAACAGCAATGTATATTATCAGACATCACAGTAAATAGCAATTGTTCTCAAGAAAAACAGTGCATAAAAACGACATCAATATTTCGAGATATAGAAAAAGAGTTTCAGCTTGACAGG
>JAFGDW010000050.1 GCA_016931935.1 Candidatus Zhuqueibacterota bacterium
ACCAACGATTGAAGACAGTAAGACAGAAGATGGCAGCGGCATCGGTGAATTTACCAGCCTGATGTACCCGCTGATGCCATCGACGCAATATTGGGTACGGGCGTATGCAACCAATAGTGTTGGTACCGAATATGGCGGCACCAAAGGCTTTACCACGCAAGCACCTTCGCCGGACGTTATTAAAGTAGTTGCGCAGGATGGCTCCGGTGATTATGAAACCGTCCAGGCAGCATTTGATGATGTACCGGACAACTACACCGGCTCCTGGACAATTTATGTGAAGCCCGGCACCTACTACGAAAAATTGTTCCTGGATCGCAACAAAATTAATGTGACTCTGAAAGGCGACGATCCGCTTACCACAATTCTGACTTATGATGACTATGCCGGTAAAGCAGGCGGAACGTCGATGTCCTACAGCGCGGCTATCGATCCGGATGATTTTACGGCGGTTAATATTACATTTCAAAACACGGTGGTCAACGATGGCTCATTCAACGATCAGCAAGGTGTAGCGCTGCGTGTGAATGGCGATCGGCAGGCATATTATAATTGCCGGCTGCTGGGATATCAGGATACGTATTACGCCTGGGGAGGTCGTGCGACCGGTCGTACCTACATGAAAAATTGTTATGTTGAAGGCTCCGTTGATTTTATTTTTGGGCGAAACATCGTGCTGTTTGATAGTTGTGAAATTCACATCAATCGCAATGGCGGCACGTTAACTGCCGCTTCGACCGAACCGGAAACGAAGTTCGGGTTAGTGTTCAGCGATTGCATTATCAGCGCCGATTCCATCGGATTTAATGGCACGCCAATAACCAGTTTCCTGTTGGGACGACCCTGGCAGCAATCGCCACGAACAGTATTCATTCGCTGTGAAGAACCGGCATCGCTGAATCCCGCCGGCTGGTCGACCTGGAATGTTCCGCCGGCGCTGTATGCGGAATATCAATGTTATGGACCAGGATCAGATCATTCGAACCGGATCAATATTTCTCGTCAACTTAGTGAAGATGAAGCATTGGAATACACGTTGGAAAATATTTTCTCGAAGGATTCACATCCGGCGTTTGCATTTGACTGGGCGCCCGAAGAGCCGGAATCCACAATAACAACCATCGAGAAAACCGGCGAAGCAATTCCCAAAACATATCAGTTATTCCAAAATTATCCGAATCCATTTAATCCGACGACCAGTATTCAGTTTGCGTTGCCTAAGGATGGATTTGTCACACTGACAATTTACAATGCCCTGGGGCAACAGGTGGAATCGCTAGTCAATCAAAAATTGACAGCCGGTTTTCACCTGATTACACTTGATGCAGCCCGATTTTCATCCGGAGTATATTTTTATCGAATTAAAATCGGGGATGATTTTCAACAAGTAAAGAAGATGTTGTTGATGAAATAAATGCGTACACCGGCCAACAAACCAGGTATTTTCGAAATACGTGGTTTGTCCGGATCAAAGCTAAATAGTTGTTAACGAAGCGATACTGAACATCTGCGGGAGTGTATTGCATCGTTTGAAGTCGATGAGGAAGGAAGTACCATGAAAACCATAACACAAATCATATGGCTGCTGGCGCTAATAATGATCGGCTGCACCAAAACAGGAATGAGAGAACTGAAACAGCAGTTCCCAAAATCGGTGACAATCCATATAAAATCAGAAAATCCGCTAGCGCTTGCCGATGCTCCGGTCACGCTTTCGATTGCCAAAATCAAACAGCAAGCGCCAACATTCAATCCCGATGCTTATGTGGTAATAGCCAACGGCCAGGAAATCGCCAGTCAGGTATTTGACAAAAATAGGGATGGCATTGCTGATGAAATTTGCTGTGTTGTCAATATCCCGGCAAATCAAACGATAGCGCTTACGGTCCGTTATGCTGAATCGGGTAAACAACCACGCACCTATAAAAAACGCACACAGGCTGAACTGTCGCACAAAGTCGGCGGAAAATTTGTCGACCGGAAATACATCGGCGGCGAATTTCAGAATGTTGATGTATTGCACGTTCCACCGGAACATACCGATCATTCCTTCGACATCCGTTATGAAGGACCGGGCTGGGAGTCGGATAAAGTCGGCTATCGTTTCTATTTGGACTGGCGTAATGCAATTGATATTTTCGGTAAGAAAACCACGGATATGGTGTTACAAAATGTCGGATTGGATGGTTTTGATTCCTACCACGAAATGTCCGACTGGGGCGCCGATGTGTTCAAGGTTGGGGACACGTTCGGCATCGGAACGTTCGGTATCTGGTATCAGGATCGGGGGAACCGGGTAACCAAAACCGACAGCATTACCTGTATGATCGTCGCGAATGGGCCGGTCTATTCACAGATTCACACGATTTATTATGGCTGGCAAGCCGGTACTAATAAAGTGGATTTAACCGCTGATTTGTCGATTTGGGCTGGCTCCCGGTTAACTCATTGTGTGTTGAGCACCAACGGTGCGATGGATAATTTTTGCACCGGCCTGGCCAAAGCCGAGCACACGGAATTTTTCAAACTACTCCCCGAGCATCCGGATGAATGGGGATACGTCGCATTATGGGGCAAACAGAGCCTGGCCAGTGACGATGATTTGCTGGGCATAGCGGTACTGTTTCAGGGAAAACAGTTGCAGGAACTGACAGAAGACCAGCTAAATCAGATTGTCGTTTTGAAAGCTGATGACGATAAAGCCGATTACTACTTTCTCGCAGCGTGGGGACAGGAACCGGGCGGCATTCAAACGCAAGATGCATTTCATGAATATTTGAAGCAGACAGTGATTGGATTGAATCATCCAATAAAAATTATAATGTGATAACTTAAATTGAATAAATTATCATCAGCCAACGGTTGTTAAAGTTATGTCAGACAGGATTGGAATTAATTAATCGATTCGTTTCGTTTTTTAAATTGGTTGAATATTCACCCTTCGAAGGCGGTAGTCCAGCTTACTTTTTTGCTGGGGAGACGATTTTGTCCTGCCTCCCGCCACTGCGGGATGGGCAGCAGGACGGAATTAAGGGGATGTTCTCCGCGGTTATTTGAAAGCTGACATTATTTACATCCGAAAGCTAGTAAAAAGGTAATAAATAAACCAAAGGAATCCCTCATGAAGACAAAGGCTATCCAAACGACGATGATGGTAATGATCGTGATCGTTTCGTTAGCATGTCAGAAAAAAAATACGCCGCAGGTCTGGTCAGTCCGCATGACCGAATCCGTAATGGCGCGTAATCCAGAATCATGGATGATTGATGCCCGGGATGAACCACGTTGGGAATATACGCAAGGCCTGGTGTTGAAGGCAATACTTGCTGTTTGGGAGCGTACCGGCGATCAAAAATATTTTGACTATGTAAAATCGTACTATGATAAATTCATCCGGGATGACGGTACAATCGTGGATTATAAGTTGACGGATTATAATATCGACCGCATTAATCCGGGGAAGCCGTTATTCATGCTATACAAACAAACTGGTGACGAAAAGTTCAAAAGGGCAATTTATTTACTTCGTGACCAGATGAAAACGCACCCACGCATCAGCACGGGTGGCTTCTGGCACAAAAAAATCTATCCCCATCAAATGTGGCTGGATGGCATTTATATGGCCTCACCGTTTCTCGCACAATTTGCTATAACTTTCAATGAACCCGAATTGCTGGAAGATGTCGCGAACCAAATTTTGTTGATGGAAAAATACGCCCGTGATGAAAAGACCGGTTTGCTGTATCATGGTTACAATGAAAGCCGTGAACAGCGCTGGGCCGACAAATCCACCGGCCAGTCCCCGAATTTTTGGGGGCGTGCTGTAGGCTGGTACGCCATGGCCCTGGTGGATGTACTGGATTTCTTCCCGGCTGATCATCCGCAACGCCAACCGATTATCGATGTTTTGCAGCGCTTGGCCGTGGCGATTACTGCAGTCCAGGATTCGGTGACCGGTGTGTGGTATCAGGTGCTCGATCAGGGCGGTCGCGCAGGCAATTACCTGGAGGCGTCAGCCTCGTGCATGTTTACATATGCGCTGCTCAAAGGCGTTGCCCATGGATACCTGGATGAAAAATATCGCGCTGTTGGCGCCAAAGCGTATCAGGGAATCATTCATGAATTTATTGACGTGGATGCAAAAAATCTGGTCAATATAAAAAATGTGTGCGCTGTTGCCGGATTGGGCGGTGATCCGTACCGGGACGGCTCTTATGAATATTATACGAGCACGGAAATTCGGGAAAACGATCCCAAAGGCGTCGGCCCGTTTATTTTAGCAAGTTTGCAGATGGAATCGTTAAGGAAGTAATAGTCAATAAAATGGAATGAGGTTATTGTGAAAAATTTATTGCAAGGGATTAAAGGGCGCCGATATATTTTAATCGGAATAATACTCAGTTTTCACTTAATTGTCGTCTGCAAGGCTCAAATACCTCGTGATGATGCATGGAATCAATTGCCAGACATACTCAGCCGAATTGTGCCACCAATATTCCTGGATAATTATTTTCTGGTCACAAATTACGGCGCCGTCGCCGACGGTCAAACTGACTGTACGCTTGCATTCCGGCAAGCAATTCAAACGTGTCACGATGCTGGTGGTGGCCACGTGGTTGTCCCGAAAGGAAATTTCCTGACTGGCGCGATTCATTTAAAAAGTAATGTAAATTTGCAGCTTGCCGAGGGTGCAACGATATTATTTTCGCGGGATCCGAATCATTATTTACCGGTCGTATTTAGTCGTTGGGAAGGCGTTGAATGCATGAATTATTCGCCGTTTATATATGCGTTTGAACAGCAAAATATCGCCATCACTGGCATGGGCACGTTGGATGGGCAGGCGAATGAAAATTATTGGTGGCCCTGGAAAGGCCGCAAAGAACATGGGTGGGAGAAAGACACGCCAAGCCAGGATGCCGCGCGCGATAAATTGCTCCAAATGGCTGAAGATAATGTGCCTGTGGAACAACGCATCATGGGCGATGGCGCTTATTTGCGTCCACAGTTTATCCAACCTTATCGCTGCAAAAATGTGCTGATTGAAAATGTCACCATAAAAAATTCCCCAATGTGGGAAATTCACCCCGTGTTATGTGAAAATGTAACGGTGAAGAATGTCACCATTATCAGCCACGGCCCCAACAACGATGGTTGCGATCCCGAATCCAGTAGGGACGTTTTGATCAAAGGCTGCCTGTTCGATACCGGCGACGATTGTATTGCCATTAAATCCGGCCGCAACGCCGACGGCCGACGTGTGAACGTTCCGAGCGAAAACATCGTGGTCCAGGACTGTATTATGAAAGACGGCCACGGTGGCGTTGTGATTGGCAGTGAAATTTCCGGCAACATCCGTAATGTATTTGCAGAAAACTGCACAATGGACAGCCCCAACCTCGAACGTGCTCTGCGCATAAAAACCAATTCTGTTCGTGGTGGCGTCGTCGAAAACGTGTTCATGCGCAATGTCACTGTCGGCCAGGTCGCCGACGCGATCCTTCGCATTAACCTCAATTATGAAGAAGGCGATACCGGTCCATACACACCACGCATTCACAATATCCACATGACCAACGTCACGAGCCAAAAAAGCCCATACGCCCTGCGCATTGAAGGCTACAAACGTTCCCCGATCACATCTGTGATTATTCGTGATTGTTCGTTTGATCATGTAGCGAAGAAGAGTATATTAAAAAATGTGGATGGTTTGGAAATGGTGAATACGAAGGTGAATGGGGATGTGGTGGAATAATCAGCTAAAAAGTAATAATTTACATTTTTTTAAAAAATAATGGAAATAATTTAAATTTGGTGAGTATAAATCACATAGTCAAGAAAGAAATACCTCTGGGACAGATAATTTTTATCATTAATCATGAACTAAAATGAATGGTCCGTATGGAATTTCTGAACAACTTAATTAGCTACATTAAAAGTGAATATCTTTACGAATCTTTTTTAACAATACTGATTGCTATTATTGGTTATTATATCCGTCGCTTTCAAAAATATCAGAAACGAAGAGATCTTGAACAGGATCGAATAAACAGGGAAAGGGAATTGAGACAGCGAGAGCGGGATAAGGGGCAAGATGCAAAGTTGTCACTGCTTATTTCGACGATAAAAAATCGAACTGAAGACGAATCGGAATTTTTCAACCAACAGCGATTAATTGCCTATCCGCTGATTCGGTCGGTTGCCCAACAGGCGCGCGATGAAGCGAAAAAGATAACAGCGGAAAGAGTGATTCAAGATTATAAATTATGGACACAAGAGTTATGTGAAAGATATAATCGAGTTCTTGACACGTTTTATGATAACATTTCATTGTTGGAACATTTTAATCATTATCATTATGTTCATACATTCAAAAATGAGTTACTGTCATTCTACCTGAAAACCATTGAATTAAATCCTAAAAAGAAAAAAAATTTGGAAATTTTGAAAACCGAGCTTGTTAAGTTATTGGATAGTTATCAGCAAATAGTCAAAAATATTCGACAGCTAGACGAGCCAGAAAGTATAACAAAATCTGATGAATCCAACTAAAAAGCTATAATTGCTTTTCAATTCTTAATGCGGTCTCATTTTGCTTGCGAATAATTTCCGTATGATCCAGCCGCACATGCCTTCCATTTTGAACGACAATTTCTCCATTGACGATCGCCGTATGCACATCGAGATGACCACTTCCTACTAATGAACCAACAGGATCAGTAACGGCGCCTGCGTAATGAATTGTATTCTTTGTATCATACAAAATCAGATCGGCAAGATAACCATTTTTAATTTCTCCCAAATAAGATCGGTTGATAATAGAAGCGCCGCCCTTTGTTCCGATTTGAATAACATCGTGAGGTTTTAAATAGTCCAGTCCACGTAAACCTTGCGAATAGCGTGCCCATAATAGTTCATCCTGCATAGAACATCGATCATTGCCTGCAGCGCCAGCAGTTCCAATACCAATAGGTATTTCTAATTCTATCATTTCCTGCAGTTTGGAAATCCCTGTTCCACGTGCATTTGAACGTGGGCAATCAACTATTTTTGACTCGTTCTGTGCGATTCGCTTTAAATCGTTCAGTTCTAAATTAACTGTGTTTACAAATATTACATCATCACCAAGCCAGTCAAGTATTTTCATATACTGTGATAGAGAAGGAAATCCACAAACCTTTTTTTCATCCGGTTCTTCGCCAAGCAATGTGAAAAGCTGTACACCATCGTGCTGTCGGGCAAGTTTTGCGGTTTCCTGATACAATTCCTTTGATCCCGTTTTAATGCTGCACGGCCCCAGACCAACCTGAACCATGGCCGAGTCGGACGTGTCATGATATTTTTTAATAATTGCTTCAGACTCAACCAGAATTTTTTGCCGATCTTGAATAAACGGACTTAAAAATTTATTTCCCCAATAATTCTGGTCCATGCTGCCACGAATTAAAATCAAGCGGATTCCCACATCATTTGCTGCACGAACAAGCTGATCAAATACAGCATTATCTTTAACCATGTACAGGCAATCTACGACCGTCGTTGCGCCGCCGAGCAAGCATTCAAGATAATGGGTTCGTGCGGCAGTATAAAAATCCTCCAAAGTCATTTTATCAACACGCTTTGCCAGATTGAACATCCAATTATCGCCAGCATTTTGCATTTCGGGTATATTCCTGAATAATGACTGCCAGGAATAGCTCCAGCAGTTGATGAAACCGGGGATGGTGATGAGATTATCAGACTCAGAGCTTGTATTGCCAGCATTTGCTTTGCATGAATTTGTTATTATTATATTTGTTAATGTTAATATCCTGTTAACATTATGAATTTGTTTAACATTATTATTTAACACTAATAAAATTCTATCGACAACTTTCCTATAGTTTGTTTTAATTTCATTTTGAAGGCAAATCAATTCTTCATTATATTTTTTAATATTTGATTTATCGTTATTTCTAATATAAAAATTCAGGGCTTCGACAAGTTGAAGTAAATGCAAGATTTTATTTTTAAACGAATGAAATGATTTAAAGTCTTCTCCATCTATATGTAAGCTATATTTGAAAAGAGCTTCAATCAATTGATCATTTTTTTCTTTTATTTCTTCAGCACATTTGGAATTTATAAAGTCGCTGCCCGCGTAAGCGTTTAAACAATTTATTAATCCACAAACGATTTTTAAAAAAAGAGTGTATGCAACACTATAGAGTTTTTGTTTTTCATGATCCATACTTTTATTTATTTTTCTTGAAAAGAAATATTTTGAGAGGTCATTAAATCTTTTTTGCATTCGCGAAATATACGTTTATTCAGCTTTTTTTAATTTGCTAAATGATAATTTATCAGCGATTGTAATATAGCCTTGCTCAATATCTTTGTATAAGTTTTCGATTTTTATTTTTGTATCGTTTATATTGACTTGATCTTTCTTCTTTATATAATATTCAAGATCTTCGATTAATTGAAGAGCATATAAACTCTTATTTTTAAAAGCATGTATTATATCAAAATCATTTTGATCGAGATCAAGTCTATATGAAAATAGTGCTTCAACAAGTTTATCTTTTTGGATGTTAAAACGAGTCAAAAGTTCACTGGTTAATTGAAAATCTATGACAAAATCTCTTAACAAATTTCGAATTCGGTAGACTGGCTCTGAAAAATTGGGGTACACAACAACTTTACGTTGAATGAATTTTTCCTCGATTCCTAATTCATTTTTCATTTTTGCAAGTTGACGATTGAAATAGTAACCTAACAAAAGTGCGACAATACTTATAATGCTTGAATTCAAAAGGATATTAAGAAATGATATCGATTCCATTATTATGCCTCCTGAGTTTCTAATTGTGAACTATCGATTCCTTTTAAAAATTAATTTCTCGATTGATATAGTGTCATCGTCATTATCTACAACTTGTAGAATTTCATCATCGATTTCCTGTAATGCAAGACGACGTTGGATCCCAACACGAATTTCTTGATCAAACTTTACACGTATTTGTTTCAATATCGGTATAAATATATCTTTATGCTTTTTAAACTCACCTCCATAATGGATGAGAATGACAACAGGTTTTAATTTTTCAATTGTCGTACATAAGGCTTGAAAAAGACCATTAGGAGATTTTATGTACTCCTTAAAATAAAAATGATTGACATTATATCTTTTATAATCTGACTTTGAATATATCGACTGCAAATGTTCTGAATTCTGCGGTTCGATTGTTAGAATGTTTTTAAAATTCATAGTTTGTTTCCTTGTTGTTTTACTCGAACACCAAATAACGCGAATAAATTTCAAAACTTTTTTCAACGCCGTAATCCAGTTTTAATTTACGGTAAAATTCATATAAATAATGACTCTCCGTACCACCTAAATTTACGTATTTGTAACCACTCCAGTAGGCTTTTGTTAAATTCTGATACAGCATGAATTCAGCCAGCCCTTCCACATCGGTATCCCCGATATTTGCATACATTCCCATGCAGGTCGGGGATACATTTGATAGAAACGAAAATCCCACGGGAATGTTATCCACATATACGAGGGATGATAATATGTCCTTGTTATTGACATATCGGGAATAATACTCAAAGATGGGGAAATAGGGTGACAGATAATAGTCATCATCGTGGGGGATGTCTGTAAATTCAGGTACTGTACGGCTTTCATAACGCTTTATGAACGATTGTTTCCATTTTCGCACAACCTCCAGAAAATGGTCGAATAGTTCCGGTTGAATGGTTTGTGTTGTATGATTACGCTGGCTGAATTTTTTTAGGTTTCGCTGAAAGTTAACCAATTTTCTGTTAGACGTCAAATTATTGATAAATGCATTTAAATTAACAATGACCTGTGGATGGATATCATCGAATTGATCTTCCAATCGGGTGGATCTGGGGTGTTGAATAAGTTGACAATGTTTTGTCTCCAGGTAATATCTAATTTGTTTGGGCGCGATTTTTTTAAGAATAACCGGATTCCCCGAGATTTGTTTTAATTTGGAAGCAAGCTCAATTGTGTTCCTGACGGATGATGTACCGAGTGGATTAATAATGGTGAATTGCAGATTCTGGTTCACGAGATGGCGGTCAGCAATCAAGGTTATCAGGCAGTTTCCGTTAAAATATTTATAACCATTTTCTCGAGCTGCCTGGCAAACATAGGCCCATGAATTTGCATAACGGAAATGACTTTGCGTATCAATTCTGAAAAAACTGTTGTATAAATTTTCATCAATTGAATTCCATTGAATTGGCTTAACGTAACTGAAATTTCGTAATAGTGATTTCACGATGATTGAGTCGGCATTACTAACTTCATAGTTAATTTTTTTCGTATTAATTTTGACAATTGAAAAAAGTGAATGGATTAGTTTTGATTTGAAGTCAGGATCGGATTGATCAAGCAGCTTGTAGGCACCGATGGCATGTGCTTCTCGTTCCGCCAATGGGTGAAGTGTGTAAGAGTAAACTATCGTTGGAATTGGGATTGATGGTAAACACTGCGCATAACGAACAATCGAAAGTCCATCCATCAGAAAATGTTCACTCTGGTGCAAATTCATGTTTGTAATGATTGCAAAAAATGCAGAGCAACGCTCCATCTTTCGGATCGCTTGCTCAACGCTTGCTGCTTTCGTGACTTCAAAATTCTGCTGGAGAAATGTGGTTAGCTCAGAGCGCGTGTGATTGTCGCCTTCGATAAGCAAAACAGGATTTTTAAAAAGTGCACTAATCAAGACATCATACCGGTTTAATTCGTTTTCGTTGTAATCGTATTTGTGAGTAGTACCAGATTCTGCAAATTCCGCGAAAAGGTTGCGTAGTGAGTCAAGAATTCATCCAGAAAACCATCATTAAATTTCTGCACAATCCGTGATATTGCAGTTTCGATGTCATTGTCATTCAGTATGTTGATATATTCTTCGATACTATTTGTATTTAAAGATGATTTATCGATAAAATGTCGCACTTCTTCCATATAGTACATAATTTCATTGTTGAAGTGATAACCATTCTGAAGCGTGATGAGTTCATTGATTACGGTTGCAATGCTACTGAAAGTCACTGTTGTTTGAATTTCCTGGCGTTTATTTTTTGCAATGGAGCGTCTTAGTTGTGTTATACTTTTATTTGTATTAAAATCTGATAAAGCGGTAACAAATGGATGAACACTGGTTGTCAGCCGATGACAAATATTGCACATATTGCGGATCAAAAACAATCTTGATCCTTCGATTTCAACGGTTGAACGGTCATTTTGCCTGCGATCGATAATCGGATAACTTACACAGCTAATAGTTATATTCCGAATAATTTCAAGCAATTTTTCCAGACTTCCATATTGTTTATAGATTGAGCCGAGAAATAAATGGTTGCTCCGTTCATAGAGAAACGCACATTTCCGATAAAAGTCATCTTCGTTGTCATGACCCGATGTATAGATAACACCAAAAACCTTGTTGCGATTATATTCATAGTCACGGTAAAAATTATCGAAATATCGGATTCCGGCGTCTCCGGGGTTGTTCGAAATAATTAATTTACATGATGAGCGCAAGGCTGGATCAATATCATCATGATGAAGGAAACGAAAGATACGATGAATATACGGGGAAAAATATTGCAGGTCAGTTTGTAAACGATTAAACATTTCATCATTGCTTTCAATAATTAATATATCGATCAATCGTTTTTTCACTGATCTTTCCCTTGTACAAATTGTAGCTCAAACTCTGTTCCGGCTTCAAGCATGGTTGTGTTTTCGTTGGTATCATGACTATGAAAAATATTTAATGAAATTGTATCAAGGTCAAGTATCTTACAGCGAATAATCAGTTCACAAAAACCCCGTAGATATTTGGTAAAAAGAAAGCGATCCTGAAACCGTTTATCATCATTTGAATATATTTCTTTTAAAATTGGTGAGAATTCATTTTCAAAGTTCCGTAATATTAATTTGTAAGGAAGCACGGATTTCTTGTCTTTGTTTGTTGGTTCAAGCAAATAATAGACAATTTTTGAACCCTGGAGTACATTTTTAATTTCCACCAGGCCTTTGCGCACATAGTATGAATTGCAAAACCAATAAAACGCCGGGCGCGTCGAACGCTGCATGGATTCCGATTCGTACTGTTTGTAGCTCTCTTTATCGCCCTCGCGGATTTCCAGTACACTTTTCATAAATTCATGTACATTGATTTTAAAAAATGCATCAAGCGGTAACAGGATTTTATTGTTTTGATTGAAAATTGAATTATTTCGTTCAATTTTATTAAAACCATGAATGTAATGTTGTTCCTGAGATTTTGGTTTTTCATTTAATTGGGATCGACTCATCGTTTCAACCGCGATGGCTAATTCATCACTTAAAAACTTTTTGTCTTCCGCCTGATCATCGATAGGATGATTAAAACAAGGCAACACCGTCTTTAAATTGGGGATGATATGATCGTGTCGCATTTTTTCGAACTTGCTATCCGGACTCGTTTGTTTCCAATTGGCAAAGCCTTTTTGTCCGGTATAAAATGTATGTATCTTATATGTGTAATCCAGCGATTGAATAAATTCGTTTTCGATCGACGAAATTAAACCTTCCCGATGCTCTTCCGGTAGAATAAGGCAATAAATTTTATTACCTAATAGATCGAATTCCAGTTTTTCTTCAAAGGAAATATTTTTATCTGCCAGTTCGTCCTTTTTTTTCTGACAGGATTCAATATTTTTAAATTGATATTTGCTTGGGTATAGCAAGCCTTCGAATTCCTGCTCATTCATGTACCGAAAACTTTTATTATCGTCTCTTAAAAAGGTTCGTCCTAACAACAGCGGAAAAAGATGAATGAGTTTAATTTTTTCACCGGAATTCAACTGAAATCCATAATTTTTCAATGTTTCAAACGTACTTCGGAAAGTACTGATATCGTTCTTTTGTTTTAAGTTAAAAAAGCTATCATGTTTAAATGATTTGGAGAGTAAGTTAATAAAATTTATCCGATCTGTGATAGTAATTTGTGGGATAATGTTTTGCCTGACTTCAGCAAAATAGGAGAGAAAGTAGCCGTCCCAGCCTCGCAGGCTATCCATTTTGCCGATTACTTCGACATTAACATTATGTTCTTCCTTTAAAAATTTCTTTGCCATTTGGTAATCGACGTTATCCGAACCATCTCCGGTTTCCTTATCATATTCGTCTTTCCGATCCATTTGACCTGTATAAATTTTGCAGACAATATTTTCTGCATTGGAATGTTGTTTTGCCCATAAAATGATCCACATTCCGCCGATTTGTGATTTTTTGAAACGAATATCATTGTCACCAAAAAACAGGTCACAGATAATTAAATCGTACGCTCTTCCTTCTTTTTGTATTTTTTCGATTGAATCATCGATAGATGTCGTATAATCAATATTAACCAAAGCCAGGTCACTGTTTAAAATATTTATATTATGTTGATACGAAACAGGTTCATCAACAATGACCGTTTTAAGCTGAAATTGTTCATCATTCGATTTTAAAACAAGACAGGAATCCTCAAGATATTTCAGCAGGTTGATGATTCGTTCGGATTGATCATCGGCATAAAAAAGGTTTATTTTGCGGGAAAGAGTTTGAGTGGGCATGGTTATTTTCTCCCTCTTAAAATTTCCTTCATACGTTGGAAATTGATATTCACTTTTGCCTCGGCGGCCTGTTTATATTTAAAGCTGAAATCACCTCCAATATTCTGAAAGAATAGTTCGTTTGCCATCAAACCGGCGCTGTTTTTTTTGTCATCATCTAGTTCTTTCCCCTTCTGGTATGGTTCAATCGGATTAAGTAACTCCACAGTAATATTTTTATCATCCCTGGTAATTGTAAGGTGCAGTATGTTCGCGTTATTATTGTCCGTTTCTTTTCGCATATATTTTAACGCATTGAGAAATATTTCAAGAAACGGACTAATAAGAATTAATTTCTGAGGTAATAAATCAACATAATTGATTGCATCACTTCCAAGGATGTCTTGAGAATCCATAACATATTTTACGGGTTCGATATTCTGTATTGTATTATGAAATGTAATACCTGGCACGTCCGGAGAATAAACATAGCTTTTTTGGACAGGTATTTCTTTCACTGAATTACTAAAAAGTCCATCAATTTGTAGTATCGGAATTTGATAACTTTTCAATTCATTATTGTAAAATCTGTTCCGCTCATCCCGTGGACCTGTTGTGAAAAATTGTTTAAAGGCATTACAATATGCCCTGAGAATGACATCCAACACGCAATATTTATTTTCTTCCATATAGTCGATTTTTAATCCATTAGAGGCAATGTTAAGAATATGAATCGATCCGGTCAGGCGTTCCACAGCTTCTTCAAATTCCTGAACATCCTTTGTCATCATCTGATCTTTCAAATTTTCAATAATAGAAATGATGCCTTTCATGCGCTCAACAACATTGACACCTTCATTTTTTACTTTATGGGAAAATCGCGCCAATGCGGATTCGATGTGCAGTTTTGTATCCTTTCGAACTATTGCCTCACTGAGAGTTTCGGATGCCGGGATTCCGATGAGTGTGTAAAATATTTTTGTATAATTAAGCTGATTGACAATTTTCCGGCGGTTAATAGCAAATTCATCTTCACTATCAGTTAACAAACTGTCATCCAATTGAAATGTGCCGATAAAAATTGAAAATGATCGGGTGCGGGTTTCACGTCGGGACGGTATTGTATTTACAGGAAATGCAATCACCGATCTGTTAATACTTTCATACGCCCGTAACCATTCATTTAATTCCTTATTGAAGCGGGAGTTAGTTAATGAATCCAATCGTTTCTGATAATTGGATTTCAGGAAATTTTCACAAATTTGTTTAAATAGATATAAAATGGCATCAATATCCATCGCTTGGTTTTTCAATTGAATGATAACACCGAATAATTTTGCAAGTTCATCCTTATATTTAGCATCGATTTTTAACATCCATGAAAATTTTGCCTCACGAATATAAATTTCTCTCCCACCACTTTCCGGATCGATATATGTATACTCCTTGTCTTCGACAAGGTCGCGATATGTTCTGTTAATACGTTCTTTGGATGCAAAATCAATGGAGATTTTGTCGTCCCAGAACTTTAACCGCATCATACGCATGCACCACATTGCCATACGCCATGCCCGATCGGTAATAATATAACTTGTCCCTTGTTTTTCTATCAGGCCCCAGCGAAGCAACATATAAGGATTTGTCATTATTTTGGAATTTTTTATATAACGATCAAGCAATAAAACGGTTGATATTTCACCATCCTCAACCAAAAGACAGCCGACATCTTTTTCATAAAATGACATGTCTTTGTATTCACTAAAGATATTCTCGTATTCGGTGCGATCTTCACTTCCTTCTTTCATACGGAATCGGTTAATTGAATACTGAATCAAGTCACGGAATAATTCCCGAATGATCCGGCGTTGCCAGCGGAAATCTTTTTTATGTTTAAGTGTGTGGATATAAAAACGTTGTCTATCTGTTGGGAAGTTAGGAATATCATCCGGTTTACGGAAATCGCGTTTCGTGCCGAATACATATTTGCTGGGCAGTTTTAAATTGTCAAATTTTACATTCCTCACAATAGATGCACGGCTTTTTAAATTTAAATGTACGGAATCCAGGCTGCGAATCCACTCTTCCAAGCATTCAACGTATTTGCTATGATCGATATAACTCGATGTACGGATAAATACAGGTTCATCCCGGTCTTTGGCGACATCGGCTTTAAATTTATCTACGATTCGTAGCCGGGAAAGCAGGCTGTTATCTCCTTTAATATCCTTTATTTCTTCCTTGATCAGATAATCAGCGATGATATTTTCCAGTGATAAGTCAAGGTATGAAGAGTAGGGAAGCTCTACGGAATCTTTGTAAAATTGCAAGTGGGGGATGTACACTTTGCTCTCTTTGTGCAACGTCGTGACATAATTTCCTTCCAGATATTGAAATGCTTCCCGCATCATAAACCGAACATGGCGTGTCGCACAGAATGCCTGAATATCAATAAAGAACATTGGTTCACCGTGGACATCCTGAAACACTTTGTAGTATGCCCGATGAAAATTCCAATCCTTTTCCAGACTATTGATCGCCTTATAATATAATTGTTGGATTGTTTCCGTTGTTAATTGATCAAACGGGATAATTTCATCAGCATCTTTGGCAAATACTTGTTCCATGTATTTTTTATAACGGTTTTCATCTTTCATAAGTAGGGTAAATTCCGGACGACTGATTTTTGGGGACAGGTAATTCCATTTTTTTTCCGGTTCATTAAATGTTGATAATTCCAGATGCGGTCGTTCTTTTCCTGTTTTTTGGTATTTTTTGGGCAACGTGTAATTATCAACGCGTTCAATGGATGAGAAAAATTTAATTAGCTCATTAGTGGTATTAACGAAGGATTCAACGATATAACCATCACGATTTGTGTCTGCATCAATTTTATAAAAATAATCGGGATTTGAGTGAGAATGCATCATTTTTCTCCATTCTTAAGGAAAAATTAATACAACACAATATAGATTATAAAAATAAAAATATTGCAAAAAAGCAAGAAATATTTATCTTATGGATAATATACGTTAATAAAAGGATATTATTTGGATATATGAATTTTCGTAAATAAACAGAATTTTTGCTTGACAATCATAAAGATTTTGCTAAATTATACGAACATTATACATATGATTTGTCGGGGGCGTAGACGTTGTGAAAATTTCTGAAAGAGCATGTGATATGATCAGCAACTTAGGGACGCGCGCCAGATCACCAAAAGGATTAGCACTTATCGCATTGGGGTTGTGGTCGACTCAGGCCATTTTACTATCCACCGGGTTAAACAAAAACGAAATCTCATTAATATTATTCCCCTCATTTATCTTTGCCGCGATATTTATTGTTGTGTTTCGAATTTACCATACTCAATTAAAAACTTTCACAGCTTTAAAGAGTAATTTTCCTCGGAAACCAATTACTCTTGTTATCGGTTCGATTTTGATGCTTGCCTACCACACGCTGCTGTTTGCCGGATTGAAAATTGGCCCGGAGATAGAAACAAATTTAATGAATTTTCTCTGGCCTTTGCTACTTATTATTTTCAGCAAACGTATTTTTAGAGATGAAAAATTGTTTAACTGGCTGAGATCAAAGTTGGGGAATGGTTCGTTTTCTGATTTTGCTGATGTTCAGGAATCAAAAGAAAATAATATTTTTAAAATAATTCTGGCACTTGCAGGTATCACGTTAATGATTACTCATGGAAACCGGCTTGATTTTATCCATTGGCAGGGACCGCTAATTGGGTTAAGTGCTGCGTTTTGCTGGGCATTGTTATCAGTTCTGTTACGATTCCAGAATACATCCAACTATATTTCTTTGTTTATTGTGTCAACTGCTTTATTGTCAGGAATTGTTTGGTGGATTGAAGGTCATCCCGGTTTATTCAATATAAAATTGTTGACAATCTCCCTGTTTCTGGGAGTCGGTCCGTTTGGAATTGCTATGTTATGCTGGGAACATGCCATGAAAAGGGGATGTGCCAGTGAAATTGCAACATTAGGATTTTTAGCCCCATTTTTCTCCACTGTGTTATTATTTGTATTTCGCGCCGAGTCGATAAGTCGGTGGTCGTTTATTGGTTTCGGCCTCGTTATTTTAGCCATCATCCGAATTGATGCATGGCTGTCGATTCAACGATTTCTTGCGCGCCATCCGCAGCGAATTTCCAATGCCCTGTATCATATCATAGATATAATTAAAATACCGTACACTCCCCTTGATCCACATCACAAAACCCGTTAAAATTGACATGTTCGGTATATTTTTTGTTGTCTGATAAGTATTACTGTGCATTTCTTATCGAACATGTTTTCATTCCTGTTTGTAGGTGATGATTAAAAATGTAATTAATCATTTCCCGGTTGTATCGCTGTGACTCAATGTTATATCATAATACACTAATTTCAACTATGGGCATACATTGTGAGTCAGCCATCTTTGTTCAAATCCATCGATCTGACAATTAAATATATCCTGATTGCGTTAATTGCAATTATACTCTGGTCAACGCAAGCCGTAATTTTGAGCAATGCATTTTTAAAGACCGATTTTTCTGCAATTCTATTTCCCGCCTTTGTTGTTTCATCGCTTTTCTTCCTTGCATACCGAAAGAAACATCATCGAATTAAAGTGCAATTGTCAAAATTGCTGAAAAAATCGCACCGGCAAATTTATTATATTTTTCCAGGAACGATTGTGTTCTTTTTATACCATTGGTTATTATTTCTAGGGCTGCGAACCGGACCGATTGTGGAAACCAATTTAACGAATTTTCTCTGGCCCATCTTATTTGTACTATTGAGTTGTGCGGTATTTTCAAAGAAAAACATTAATCGAAAATTGTTCCGGAAAATAATAAATGATTTTGATAGTTTTGATGATGAAAAAAAATCTGCACATAAAATTAGTAGTCATTTAGGCTTTAGAATATGCGATTATAAAACAGCAATCAAAATGACCGTCGGATTTGTTGGGATCGGATTGGTTTTTACACATGGCAACTTTTTAGAATTGAGTTTTAGTCGATGGGAGGGACCATTTTATGGTTTATTGGCTGCATTTAGTTGGGCTACATTTTCTGTTTATTTGAAATTTCACAGATGTATCAGCTATATGGCCTACTATGCAATCGGGGCGGCATTCTTATCAGGTATATTATGGTGGAGTCGTGGATGCCCCTCGATTTTGCCTGTTTTATTACATTCTATCTACCTGGGGATTTTCCCGTTGGGTATTGCAATGGTTGCATGGGAGAAGGCGCTGAAGCAAGGCAAGGTACATGTGATCGGAGCATTGGGTTTTTTAGCGCCACTATTTTCAACAACCTTTTTGTACTTTGCTAAACTTGATTTTATTAATCGTTACTCTTTTATTGGAGGTATTCTGGTAATCATCGCAAATATTCCGATACGATTAATGAAGGAGAAAATGATAGAAATATATCCTTCAATCCGCCGCTATTTAACAATACGTTTTCATCACTAATTTTTCAATCATTCCTCCAAAAATTTCCTTGACTTTAAAAAGAAAAAATCATATATTTAAAAACTTTTAACGGCGGCGTAGCTCAGCTGGTTAGAGCAGTGGAATCATAATCCACGTGTCCGGGGTTCGAATCCCTGCGCCGCTACAAATTTAGCTTTTAATTAAGATGGACAATCGCTGAAAAAGCTCGCGGACCTTTCATAGACATGAAAGGTCTTTTTGTTTTATGGCGGTATTGATATTAGTCCGACTATTGATCGTAAGAAATAAATGACTAATTCCCCACTACATACCCGAATCAAAAATACAATCGATACGTACCATTTGCTATCGAAAGGCGATAGCGTATTGATCGCCGTCTCCGGTGGAGTCGATTCGGTAGTGTTAACGCATGTGCTCTGGCGACTGCGTGAATCCTGGCGGCTTACGTTACATCTAATTCATATACACCATGGTCTGCGCGGCGAAGAAGCGGATCGCGACGAACAGTTTGTGCAGGAGTTTGGCGCATCGTTAAACATTCCGGTGCTGCCGCAGCGTGTGGATGTGAACGGGTATGTACAGGAGCACAGAACTTCGGTTGAAGACGCCGCACGAACGTTACGATACCAATGTTTTCAAGAAGTGTTAGAATCGCAGCCTGCCGATGTGGTAGCATTGGGGCATCATGCTGATGATCAGGCAGAAACGATTCTTGATCACTTCATCCGTGGCAGCGGACCAGCAGGATTGAGCGGGATGCGCCGAAAGAACGGTCCGTTTATTCGGCCATTGTTGGATGTAACACGACAGGAAATTGAAACTTATGCACACAGTGAGGGGTTGAAGTATATAATCGACAGCACGAATGCCGATATTCGTTTCAAACGCAATAAAATCCGGCATCGGCTAATTCCGTTTTTGAAGGATGAATTCAATCCGTCGATCGTGGATGGGCTGTTGCGAACTGGCACTGTTTTCTCTCAAGTGCATGACTATTTTGTCAGTGAAGCGGCACATGCTGTAGAATATTGTACAATTCAGGCCCAAAAAGATAAAATAATACTTGATATTCATCGATTTTTCCAGTATTTTAACATCATTCAAATTTATGTTCTTTATCACATTGTCGATGTCCTGGCCGGTCAGAAAGTTCAATTGCCGGTAACCACGCAATTCCGATTTCTGGAATTTCTTAAAGAAAACAGAATTGGATCGAAACTGGAGTTGCCGGATAATTGGGAGATTTTGATTGATCATGATGGCCTGGTATTTCACCGACCAGTCAATAGAAACGAAACAGTATCGGTCACACCAGATCGATGGGTAGTTTTTGGATGCCAACGTTTTCTTGTATCGGAGCACCAACGGGCGGGGATTGATATTCGTTTCGGAGCCGATCGTTTCATGGAATATATTGATCGGGAACAGGTGAGCATGCCGCTGACATTACGTACCTTTCAACCTGGAGACCGATTCGTACCGTTCAACAATAGTGGTGGTAAAAAAATATCCGATTTCTTTACCGATCTGAAAGTGCCACTGCATGAGCGGCCTTATGTACCGATACTTTTCGATCAAGCGGGAATTGTCTGGGTTGCCGGTTACAGAATCGCCGACCGTGTGAAAATAACAGAGCAAACGACGCATATCTTAAAATTGGAGATGAGAAAGGATTTGCATGACTGAGACGCAGTACCTTGATACTCACTATACAAACTATAAAGAATATATCTCAGCTGAACGAATTCAACAACGAATAAAGGAACTTGGAAACCAAATTTCCGAAGATTATAAAGACAAATGTCCGATTTTGATTGGTGTGCTTAACGGCGCATTTATTTTTATGGCCGATTTAATGCGTGAACTCACCATTGATTGTGAAGTCGATTTTGTAAAAATTTCAAGTTATGGCAACGAACGGCAGTCATCTGGTAATATTAAATTGAAAAAGCATTTTGACAGTGATGTTGATGGTCGTCACATCATCATTGTTGAAGACATCGCCGATTCGGGGCGTTCGATTCGCTTTTTAGAAGAAATGTTTGCCCACTCCAAGCTGGCATCGTTGCGATTTGTCTCGCTTTTATTAAAGGAAGGCGGCGCGGTGGTCGATTTTAAATTGGACTATGTGGGCTTCACCATTCCGAATGAGTATGTAGTAGGTTACGGACTGGACGACGCACAGAAATTAAGAAATCTATCATCCATTTACGTGGTTAAGTAGTTTTGGAGATTTTATACTTATGCAATATTTTCAGGAAGAAAAACAGAAACCGATGGTGCAGCAACGGAAGCCGAACAAAAAACAGGACGATGATAACCAAAAAAAGGACGATACCTTTCAATGGCAAAAAGCGTCCCGGACATTTTTCGTCTGGCTGTTGATTATCATTATGATGATCTGGTTTTCACGTCAACTGAGTCAGGACGATCGCAATGTCGTGAAAATAGAGTATGATCAGTTTAAGGAGTTGTTGGTGGCTCAAAAAATTAAATCCGCCGTCGTAAAAGAACGGGATTTTCATGGAACACTGCTCCAACCGGAACCGAATCCTGATCAGGCAGGGAAAACGTATACGGAATTCGTTACGACCATGCCCCCGGAAGGATTGAGCATCGATGTTGCGGATTCGTGGGTTGCACAATATAATCTAAAAGTTAAGTTTGAAGAAAAATCCTACCACTGGTGGGGATTTTTCATCAATTATCTGCCGATACTACTTTTTATCGCTATCTGGATCTTCTTTTTAAGGCGTATGCAAGGTGGCGGTGGTCCCAAAGGCATTTTCTCATTCGGAAAATCCAAGGCTAAAATGCTTACTGCCGGGAGGACAAAAGTAACATTTGAAGATGTTGCCGGCGCTGACGAAGCCAAGCAGGAGTTGAAAGAAATTATTGAATTTTTAAAAGAACCGGACAAATTTCAGAAACTGGGTGGTAAAATTCCCAAGGGTGCGCTACTGTTAGGCCCTCCGGGAACCGGCAAAACGCTGCTGGCAAAGGCTGTTGCCGGCGAAGCGGGTGTGCCATTTTTCAGTATGTCTGGCGCTGATTTTGTGGAAATGTTTGTTGGCGTTGGCGCCTCGCGTGTACGTGACTTGTTTGATCAGGGTAAGAAAAACGCTCCCTGTATTATTTTTATTGATGAATTGGATGCAGTCGGACGCCATCGTGGCGCGGGGCTTGGCGGTGGCCACGATGAACGTGAGCAAACATTAAACCAACTTTTGGTGGAGATGGATGGCTTCGATTCCAATGAAGGTGTGATTCTGGTCGCTGCCACCAACCGCCCCGATGTGCTTGATGCCGCTCTGTTACGGCCGGGCCGGTTCGATCGACAGATTGTTGTGGATCGTCCTGATGTGCGCGGTCGTGAAGGCATTTTGAAAGTGCATACAAAGAAAATCCCGCTGTCGAAAGACGCCAACATGTCGATTTTGGCGAAAGGAACGCCTGGATTTTCCGGTGCCGATTTAGCTAACATGGTGAATGAAGCGGCCTTGCTTGCGGCCCGAAGAGACAAGAAAAAAGTTGAAATGGAAGACCTGGAAGAGGCCAAAGACAAGGTGATGATGGGCACGGAACGAAGAAGCCTGCTTATCAGTGATGATGAAAAGAAAAGCACAGCATACCATGAAGCCGGACATGCACTGGTTGCTAAATTAATCCCGGGTTCGGATCCTGTTCATAAAGTAACAATCATCCCACGCGGCCGGGCATTGGGTGTCACTACGACGCTTCCTATTGACGAAAAACACAATTACTCCGAAGAGTATTGTCAAGTAATGCTGCGTCAACTGCTTGGTGGGCGCTCTGCTGAAAAACTTGTGTTGAATCAGTATACAACCGGTGCAGGTAATGATTTGGAGCGGGCGACAGAGCTGGCACGCAAAATGGTGTGTGAATGGGGCATGAGTGAAAAACTGGGGCCCATGACATTTGGCAAAAAACAGGAAGAGATATTCCTGGGACGTGAAATTGCCCAACATCGTGATTATAGCGAGGACACAGCTAAATCAATTGATGAAGAAGTTCGGCGGATCATTCTCGAAGCCAACAAAGATACCGGAAAGCTTTTACAAGATAATCTGGATATTTTACATAAATTAGCGGAAGCTTTATTAGAAACGGAAATTCTCGATGGTGAGGCAATTGAGGCGATAGTAAAGGGCGAGAAAAAAGAAAATGGAAAATCAAGCTCTGCAAAAACCTCTAAAAGCGTCACAAACTCGTCATCAAAAACCACTGATGAAGAAAAGCCAACACGTACCCGTCGTAAGCCTCGCGCTTCAAAGAAAGATGATGACCTGCCAACAGAATCATAAGTTACGTGCGGATCCGGTTCGGAAAATATGGGCCGGATCCGATATACATTCCCTGCCCAAAATGAAAAAACCACAGTGATGAAGAAAGGAGGATGGGAGCATGCATCTGCTGCTGGGCGCGCCAATCGCAACTGTTGTACTGATTGCAATTGTTATCATTCTCATCTATTTGTACAAAACATCCGAATTGTTAAACAGAAACCGTCTTCGCATAGCTATTTTCATTACGATTATCGCTGCAATAATTCTGAATGTGTTTCTAATCATTGTCCGCCGTCCGCCCGTTCAAAAATTCAAATTAGCAGTGCTTCCTTTTGTCGTGGACCAGTCGCTTCAAGCTGAAAACCATTGGATGCAATTTGCTATTCCGGAAATAATCGGAACGACATTACAGCGGAATTACCAGCCAGAAACGGTCGTTGCTACGTTGGAATGGACATATCATGCGCTGGCCATCGATTTGCTATCAGACAATGGCTATATGGCTCGCCTGTTTAAACGGATGCCGTTTTCTCATTTTCTGACGGGCCATGTGTACGGGAGTAGTGATTCACTTGTGATTTTTTATGAAATAAGATCACATGACGGAAAGAAAACAAACGGAGAAATTTCCGGCTCGATCCCCGGATTGACAGACCTGGTTCGCAACGTTACAGCGACGATTGACGAGCAATTGCCCGATGCAACAACAAAAAAATCTGCTTCAGTATTTCCATATTCGCCGGATCAACTCAGGTGGTATTTTAGCGGATATAAATATTTTTTAGATACAGAATATCAGGATGCATTACTTTACTATCGAAACATTCCCTCGAAAATTATATCGTTTCCTGAAGCCCGGCTGCTTATCGCTCGCTGCCTGTTTCAGGTCGGCCTAAAAGAGCGCCAGTCCGGCAAAAAGGATCGCGAGACAGCCTATTTCACCCAGGCCAAATCAATCGCACAACAAGTCGTACAGGAAGATACTTTATTGGATGATGCGCATCGATTGCTGGGGGAATATTATATATATTCCGAACGCTGGTCGTTGGCTGATTTCCATCTACGTGAAGGATTCCAGCGAAATCCATTGAATTACAGGTTGTATCATCCATTGAGTCGATTGAATGTGGAACGATTTTCTGGATTGGGATTTTCATCCGAACGTACGTTGTACGAACGTGCGATTTACATCAATCCGTGCTATACGGACGGTTATATTGCGTTGTCGGATATTTTGTTATTTGAAAACAAACGCGAGCAGGCGATTGATATGTTGAATACGTACCTGGCGATTGATCCGAATTCAGTGCCCGCGTTGATGGCGTTAGGGAAAATCTATATTGTCCGTAACGAGATGTTGCCGATTATGGATATTCTCACGAAAGTCATAAAGCTGGACCCGACGAATACCGACGCTTATTTTAATTTGGGCATTTTATACTACAATTCCAATGACATCGATAATGCCAAACGATTTTTTGAAAAGGCAATCGAAATCGACAATCATTTGAATTCTCATTTGTATCTGGCGTATATTAATGAGTTACGTGGTGATATGGAAAATGCAGTCAATGAGTTACGTTTACGCATCCGGTATAAAACCGGTCCGGATGATGAATTTGCCGAAGAAGCGCGAAAGCACTTATATAAAATAATGCACCCGGATGAGTTTAAAGATAAGCAGTGACCAATTCACGGTTAGCTTTTTGACATCGCTACTAGGTAGCAAATAGCCAATAGCAGTAATTGTAACTATCCCGTTAATATTTATTGTCATTTTTAAATGAAATCAACACATCCCCTAATATGGCAGTGTCGCGACATCACGCTGCCGATTCATAAAACGCTGGTGATGGGCATTGTCAATGTCACCCCCGATTCGTTTTCAGATGGCGGTCGTTTTTATGCCGCGGAAGCAGCGATTGACCATGCCCTGCTGTTGGCATATGATGGCGCTGATATTCTTGATCTCGGTGCAGAGTCGTCGCGACCGGGTGCGGACCCGGTATCGGAACAGGAAGAACTTTCCCGATTAATTCCAGTTGTTGAAGAATTGATCGGCCGAGTGAATATCCCGATCTCCGTTGATACTTACAAAGCTTCGGTTGCGGACGAAATGCTGAAACGTGACGTGCACATCATTAATGATATTAGTGGCCTGCATTACGATCCTGCCATGAAAGATGTGGTGGCGAAATATCAGGCTGGCCTGGTTGTGATGCATATTAAGGGGACTCCTAAAAATATGCAAGCCAACCCGTTATACGATGATGTAGTAACAGAAGTCCGTGATTATCTCAAACAGAGCATTGCCATGGCTGAGACCGCCGGTTTGCCGCGTTCTCATGTTGTAATTGATCCCGGTATTGGTTTTGGAAAGCGGTTGGTTGATAATTATGATATTCTGCGACGACTCGATGAACTGTCCACGTTGGATTGCCCGATACTGATCGGCCCATCGCGCAAGTCGTTTATCGGCAGTGTGTTAAATGTTCCACCGGAACAACGACTGGAGGGGACTGCAGCCGCTGTGGCGATTGGTATTGCCAATGGCGCTGATATTGTTCGAGTTCATGATGTTAGAGAAATGAAGCGGGTGTGCCGGATTTCAGATTTGATTGTCGGTAAAGAAACGTTATAAGAATAACAGGGCTGTATCACAAGTCTAAAAAAAATTAACATTCTTCATGCTGAGTCCCGCCAATGGCGGGACTCAGGATGAAGCCTAAGACAACTTTTGATACAGCAACGTCCTCAATACATAGGCAAAAGGCTCCTCATGGGACTGGAACTCTTCAAAATAGGATTTATATCAGTCACATTTTTCGACTTGCTGGATATCGCTATCCTGTCGTTTATCTTGTATAAATTGTATTTTTTTATTCGGGGAACGCGGGCAGCGCAGATGTTCGTTGGTTTGGTGCTGATTTCCATTGTCTCGCTATTTGTACAATTATTCAATTTAAGCGGCGTCAACTGGATTTTCACCAACATGAAAACCGTGTGGGTTGTAGCGTTTGTCATTCTGTTCCAACCGGAGTTACGGCGAATACTTATTTATATCGGCCAGTCGCCGCTTGTGAGACGTATCGTTAAACCAACGATTACACTACGAATTGTGGAAGAAGTGCTGAAAGCTTCCCGCGAATTAAGCCGGCGTGGTTATGGCGGATTGTTTGTCATGGTCAAAAACGTCGGCATCAAATCCATTTTGGAGAAAGGCACGCCGATTCAAGCCGAGGTGTCCGCGCCCTTAATTGTATCCATTTTCAATCCCCGCTCGCCGTTGCACGATGGCGCGATAATTATTCAGAATGAAGTGATCGCCGCTGCACAATGTATTCTGCCACTCAGTCAAAATCCCGATTTGCCTCCGCATCTCGGCACACGTCATCGGGCTGCGCTTGGATTGTCCGAAGAAACGGATGCTGCAATCATCGTCATCTCCGAAGAAACCGGCCGCATCTCCCTGGCCGTCGGTGGCGAGCTCAAATCTAATCTCGATTATCAGGAATTACGTAACATGCTGGATGAGTTTTTTGAAATTCGTCCGGGATTATAACAGAGACCATCGTTACCAGCGAGACGCTGGTAACGATGGAAAACGATGATATAAATTTTATGGATGGAAAATTAAGAGAAAACATTGTACCGGGCATATACGTTTCAATCGTGTTAAAAAAGGATCAACGAACCGGAAAGCGAACTGAAGGAATCGTTAAAGATATTCTGACCAAAGTACCGAAACATCACCGTGGTATCAAAGTTCGATTAGAGAGTGGCGAAATTGGGCGGGTTCAGGAAATATTGTAGAATACAGTTTGATCGCAGACAAAACTGCCTAAAAACACATTTCCAGCAAGACGCAGATAGCAAAAATACATTTTTATGATGACTGCATTGCAAGAATACATTACTTCCTACGGATTATATCTTAGCACTTTTCTCGTTAGCATCGCTAGCGGGTTCATACCTTTTATCAATTCCGAACTGTTTCTTATTATTGTCGCATCGGCGATTGGCCGGGTGAGTATCGTTCCGGTTGCAGTGGTTGGGGCAATCGGGCAAATGATCGCTAAGATAGTTATGTACCTGTCAGGGCGGGGAATTTTTAAGGTTTCGTTCAAACGTTATGAAGATAAAGTCAATGCAATGATTGACAAAATGAATGAATGGGAATCGAGACTGGATATCATTATGTTCATAAGCGCGTTTTCCGGATTCCCACCGTTTTATGTGTTGACAGTAGCTTTGGGCATAGCGAAATACAGTCTGGTTCGATTCACCATTATCGGTCTGTTGGGGCGAACATTACGCTTTGTATTAATCATTGCGTTTCCGCAGTATTTTAAGGAATGGGTGTCGTAACGCGAACACATTATAAATGTTTGCTCAATGTCACAAGGCCTATAATATAATCAATTACACGTACAGATCTTCCTGTGATTTTCTTCGTTCCTGTTCCCGGCGTTCGCCCTCGCGTTTGTTGTCGATCGATATTTTGAAGTCATTAAAAATTCTACTTATTAAATTACTTATTAAGTCTTTTACGTTGACTCGTGTTTTTTGATAGCGGATAAAATAGTTAGTCTGTACCAAATAACATTCGGTTATGCCTTCGACAACATATTTGAGTGAATAATCATCACAAAATGGTTCTCTGTCGGTACAGACAAAATCAACCGGTAAGATTTCAAAACTCTTTCGTATATTTTGTATCTCTGATTCGGAGATAAAAATATAGGTTTCATGATGATATTTTTGTTGGTATTCATCCCAAACATATTGAAAAATCCATTCCTTTAATTGTTGCTGATTTGAAGGGATTTCCTGATCTCGGCGGTTTTCGTCCATGTTTCTTCGTTCCTTTAATCTACGATTTTTTTTTGGAGGTAAATAATCTGAACCAAACCGATTAATAAGTTCCTTAAAGCCTTCATTATCGTTTGTACTGCTGAACACGATGTATTCATAGTCACTTAAGTTAGGAGCAAGTTTGTTCAAATCGACTTGTCTGTCCAGAACCAGCGGAATAATGCTTGCATTTGGCCTGCTCTTTTGAAAAAACGAAATTTCTTCTTTTACCCATTTCGATTTTAGTGTATTGGCTGTAACAACGATTAATAAATGATCTGCTTCCAATAACGCTTGATAAATTTTTTCTCTGAATTTTTCCCCGGCCAGTAAGTTTTTATTGGAAAACCAACTTTTTAGAAAATGGTGATTGAGAAGTTGATTAAGGAAAATCACAAACTCAATATCTTTATTCGCGAACGATATAAAAAGCTTCGCCATATGTTTCCCCACAAAAATGATAATACTTCAAAATTTGGTGTGTCTCTCTAGTTGTAAAACAGTAAGTCAGGTGAGATATTTTGTTGATGTGATTGCATGTGTATTCGACCTGCTTCTGTTTTGGGCAAGGATTATACCGTTTTTGATTGCTGAATATTATATTGCGTTAACTTATTTTTAAAATTATTTCAGTAACTATATATATTTTGTACTTTAATTTACTATTAAAAATCTTTTTCATTTAATAATAAATAGTTATCAGTTGTGATTCAATGAAAATTATTTTAAAAATTTCGTAAAAAATTATTTATAATTAGTTGCGCGGATTCCATACAGTTTGATGATCAGAAATGAATCATTTCTTTACCTTGAATAAATCAGGTTTAATTTGATTTAAACAAATAATTGAATCCTTTGGGCAGATATAGTCTTCTAATTATGTAGCTGGGAGGCGACTATGCGATTGTGCCGTATACCATCTTTTAAGCCGACAAAGAGCGTCGGCTTAAAGCGATGATGAGCTGATGTTGACATAAGTAAATAAAACGAAACTGCGTTCACATCTAG
>JAFGDW010000051.1 GCA_016931935.1 Candidatus Zhuqueibacterota bacterium
ATAGTATTACAAATGAACATTTGCCCAGTCTGTCCACTTTATTAGAGAATATTATGGTAACTGGACATGGCATTTTTGTGCAAAATACTTTTTAATATCAGCCAATCAGCCCTGTTAGACAAGGTGAAACGTGAAATGTGAAATGTCAAACGTAATAAAAAACTCAGATCAGATTTTTTACGTCTTACATCTCATCCATCCATCGGCGGGAACGTTTCACGTGCGGCTTTGCCGCGCTAGGTAATAAAGCTGATAATAATACATTAGGCAATCAAACCAACGTCTTCAAAAATTTAATCAAAGCACTCCATTATTTAAGCACGAATCCACAACATAGTAGCTTAGCAACCCATGAAATTAAACCGCTTTCATCGAGATACGGAAGAAAAGTATACAGTAGTACCTGGAAAATAAAACGCCTTCTGCAGGACGCCTTTTCTGGACATATGGACCAGAGAAAAACCAGATTACAATTATCGGTATTGAACCACATCCAGAAGATCGGAAACGAGGAGGCTATCGGAAAGTGAGACTCTCCAATCTACCGAATAAGATATGAAATCTTCATCTGATTTTATATTCATCAATAACTGTTTTCTTCACAATTCTTCCCAACACTTCTACAATCTCTTTCTCCACAATCGGTGTCACATTCCGCAATGAATTCAATTCCCCCATTGCATACAGTGTATCCACCGATTGTTTCATTTCATGCAGATGAATGCCTGCCCAATGCATGTCTTGCCACGATTTCCCCTGGATTTGTAATTCATACGCTTTGTTCAGCAATATTTCCGCAATTTGATAATTGAGGCGACGTTCATCGCGTGGTAGAAATCGTTTGATACGATACGGCATTTTGTGGCTGGCACAGATGTCAAGCATCTGTTCGCTGATTCGCAACAGGTAATCGCCGGTCGGATTGTATTGTCCGTGATAGGCTGGATTACGGTGATCAAATTTATAGAGCTGTTCAAACCTGGGCATGAGATTCGGATAATGTCGCATCAGATGTTTGAGAAACCAGTCTGCCTGCACATCGCGCATGGTTAAACCGGGACTGAAAATCACATAATCAGCGCCGACATCCTTCGCTGCCGCGACGAGCTGGTCCAGTTGCGCAACAGCATCAGTTAACTCGGGAATGATGGGCATCAGCAATACACCGCTATTGATTTCCGGCGCTTGTTGTTTGATGCTACGAATAGTATCGAGTCGCTGTTGTGGGGTCGGTGCACGCGGCTCAAGGAATCGGGCGACATCCGTATCCTGGGTAGTGATTGTAACGGAGATGGCACACCAGGTATCGCGGGCGATTTGTTGGTATACGTTCACATCCCGCAGTACCAACGGGGATTTCGTACAGATGTGTACCGGATACCGGTGTTTGGCCAGGACTTTTGCGCACGCCAATGTATTTTCAAATTTTTTCTCCGCGGGTTGGTAGGGATCGTTGGCGCCGGACATAGCTACTACGTCCGGGCGCAGCGTGCGGGCATGTGCCAATCGCTGATCCAACATGGCGCCGGGTTGATCCTTTACGATAATATCGTTTTCAAAATCCGCTGGCAGATGATATTTAGCACTGCGAGAGTCACAGTAAATACAGCCGAACTGACAGCCATTGTACCCGTTTACACTGTATTTGGCCCAAAACCAGCTATCGATATATTTGTAGACGTTGAGAATGGATTTGAATTGTTTGATTGTGAATGTGACCATAGCGATATCGCAGAGCGCCTAAAGCAAAGCGCAGTACATTTCATATTTAAGCGTCCGTTAAAAATTACATAATGCTTGAAGTTAAAATTTATCTGACCCTTTCTCTTCCAGCATTTTCTTCATTTCACTTGCCGTTAGCCGGTCAATATCTGTCCCCCGGTCTTCAAGTCGTTCGATAATGCGTCGGCGCTGGTACGTTTCCAGAAATTGGCCGAGTTTGATTTTCACCTGGACATCGGTCGGAACAATGGTCAGAATGCCAACATTTTTCAAGGCGGTTGTGTAATGCGGATCATTTATATCTATTGTGCGGAAATTGCCACCCGGTTGATATTTTTGCATGATGACATTTAATGCAGCGGTTTTGCCATCAATATCCGTAATCACGTTCGTAGTACCTCGCAGATAGACTGATTTATAATACATCGTTGCCGCACACGCGTATTCGCCGCCCATCCAGTGGGAAGGAATAACCGAATATTCACGGACAACACTCATCGCCACACCGGAGCCATTGCTGAAATGATTATATTTTTCGCCTTCCTGGGCGCCGTGTATTAAAATCGTCTGTGTATCCAACGCGAAATTGACGGGAATGACCCGTGACGAATTCCCACTATCTTTCAGTCCAAGGTATCCGACCAAAACCTGATTCATGATCGATTGGTATTCGATTCTATCCGAGTTCGATAAATTCATTCTAATTCTCCGTATTGCAAATCAACGTTGCTATTACTGACCTTAATTTCTGCCTTCCATTTACTTCGTATACGTTAAACTTCCATTGATGTTAGCCTATCCTTCATAACGCAATTATTTTTTGATTAGCTGTAATTTCCGAACAACATTTTCCCACTGCAACTCGCTGCACAACATTCCAATCAGAATAAGTGCGCCTCCGCAAATCATCCGCACTGTTATCTGCTCCTGCAAATAAAAATAGGCAGCAACGGCAGCAAATAATGGCTCCATTGAATATATAATGACTGCTTTCACTTCAGAAATGAATTTTTGATAGTGATTTTGGACAGCATACATAAACGACGTGGCGAACAATGAACAGATGATAATCGCCTGCCAAACGATGTATCCATGCGGCATCCGCCATTCGCCAATTCCCGTTGCTACCAGGGCGGAAATCAACGAAACCGTGACCAACTGAATGACAGTAAATGGAATAGCGGCAAATATGCGGGAATATTTGCTTACGAGCAAAATGTACACCGCAAACGTAACAGCGCAGGCTAACACCCAAATATCGCCGGGATTGATTGCTATTGAACTGGATAACGTCAAAAGCGCTACACCAATGGTCGCCATGATTGTTGCCAGCCACTGCATTGCCGACGGTGATCGGCGTTGAACCAGCGCCATCATTAAAGGAACAAGCACCACACTTAATCCGGTAATGAATGCCGCTTTGGAAGCGCTGGTGTAGATTAAACCGACGGTTTGCGTAACATAACCGATTGTTAGTATGATTCCCAGGAAAACGCCATAGCGAATCATCTTCCAGGTCACCAACCGGAACGACGGCAGGAAAAAGATCGCTAATCCGATCGTTGAAATTGTGAAACGCCAGGCAAGAAAACGGTAGATATTAATTTCAGCAATAGCTTCCTTTACAACGACGAAGGTGACGCCCCAGAAAAATGTGCCAATTAAAAGAAGCCATGTCGCAGTTGTATTTTGTTTCATATAACTTGGATCAATTAAATCGAATAAATGAAAATTTAAATTAATGCTGCCAGAAATCGATCAGCAGAAACAATACGTACATTATCCGTCACCACATCATGATTGCGTATTCTGACAACTTGATAGCAGAAGGGAATTTCCAATCGATCTCTAAAGTATACAAGCTCCGATGCAAGTCGAGTATCAGATAGTTTTGCCTCAACACAGAACCAGGGTTTGTTATTAACTGTAACCAAAAAATCAACTTCCTTTTTCGCTACATTGCGCAGGAAGAAAAGAGCAGCCTTATATCCATGATATTCATTAAGAAAAACAACTAACTTATTAAGATGACATGCAATTATATTTTCGTAACGGGCAGCCGGATTTTTCACCTGTGACCAATCGTGTAGATATAACTTCGGCTCTTTTTTAATTGATCTGACACGCCGTTCATGAAAAGGATAAATTCTGAAATGGTAATAGAATTGTTCTAGAATATCCAGCCAATGTGAAATAGCCCGATAACTTACTTCCAGGTCTTCCCGAAGCGAGTTTGCAGACAATAATGATCCGACCCGATCCGGTAGGAAATCCCCGAGGAGTTGTATATTGGCGATATCACGCACCACGTCCAGATCACGAATATCTTCACGAAACAATCGCTCATTACGTTCCTGATGCCACCGTCTTAAGGCCCGAGCATCTTGTTTCACCACCATTTCCGGAAATCCGCCAAACTGTTCCAAACTATTTAAATCATCAAAATGATCCGAATTCTCAATTGGCAATTCATTGAAAATATTCAGTTCATTATTTTTTTTAAGTATCTCCGCCAACGTAAACGGATTTAACGTAAAATAGTGGTAACGTCCCAATAAAGAATCATCGCCTTTCCGATAGATATTCAATCTGGCGTTGCCTGTAATTAAAAATTTATATTTATCGGAATAGGAATCATACAGACCTTTTACCAGCGATTTCCATTTTTTATATTTATGTATTTCATCGAAAATCACCATATCCGCATCAGCAATCATTTCGCCTTTCATAAGCTGTTGGCGATGCTGCCGATTATCCCAATTGAAATAAGCAAGATTTTGAAAATGCGGCGCAATCAATTCACGAGCAAGCGTTGTTTTACCAACCTGACGCGCTCCACCGATAAATACCATCTTTTCCTGCAAATCCTGCAAAATATATGGCGTTATGTTTCGTGGTTTTATCATTGATCGATCCTTTTTTTGCTGTAGATTAATACTAACAACTTAATAAATATAAATTAAATTGCAAGCGAATTTTATGTTGGCTATCAACAACTCCATATTTGGTGATCATTTTATTCTTTAAAGGTTAGAATTTCATGCTCGGTTTTTTCAGAGTGTACATCTTTCATATTTCTTCGGAAACCGAATTAAAAATTCGGCGTTCAATAGCATGAAAATGATAATATCGCGAAAAAATTACTAATTCGGAATTTTAAAAATATCTCTAACAAGAATTCCACATGCCCGAAAATGAAATCGCTCTGCTTCAGCAACTAAAACATGCTGACAGAGATTCGTTTCAAACTCTCTATCTCCACTATCAACCTATTTTATTTCGCCATGTGTATTATCGGGTGAAGAATTACGCATCGGCTCAGGACATCGTTCAGGAAACATTCATCCGTGTTTGGCAGCAGCGCGAGTCAATCAAACCGGAAAAATCGTTTTACGCATATATTTTGACCATTAGTGAAAATCTGATTCGTGATCAGGCAAAACATCGGACAGTACGTGAAAAGTACAAGTACGTTATTCTTCCTGTTGCCGAATCACTGGGCGATCATCCCGAACGGACATTCGATTACCAACAATTAGCCGAAACGATTAATCGGGTGGTGAACAAACATCTACCCGAAAAGTGCCGGACGATTTTTATTCTTAGCCGAATCAATGGCCATTCCACCAAAACGATCGCCAACATCCTTCACATCTCTCCTAAAACCGTGGAAAACCAACTTACACGGGCGCTTGCCATTCTTCGTAAAAAAATTTCATCTGACCTATAGGGGATTTTCATCACTCAGTCGTTAATAGAATGACAAGCCGATAAATTTTCCTTTTGCTTACTAAAATGATTTTATCTTCAAACTTTCAATAAACGATACAATGTCCTGAAGGGAAGCGTATGAAACAGTATCCCTGGAATAAATGGCGTCACTTATTTTCGCCATCATCAAAAAAGAATCAATTACTAATTGATGATGATACCATCTGGCAGGCCAGCGCACACTTCAACATGCCCGGTCCGCCGGATGCGCTCGAGAGCTGGCGCAATTTACAGACACAACTTAATCGTCACGAGATTGCGGCAGGACCATCCCGATCACAAATCGCATGGTTTCCACGGCCACGGCTGGCGCTTGTTTTTACAATTATGCTGCTGACAACGATCTCTCTGCTATGGATAATCCCTGTGTTTCACGGCGAGCGTTACAGTACAGTGTATGCCCAATTCAAAACCGTTATGTTGCCTGATAGCTCGCAGGTCACGCTGAATTGCGGATCGCAGTTGATTGTCGATCGACAGTTCAACCAGGTTACACGAACCGTACGATTGAATGGCGAGGCGTTTTTTAATGTGCGCAAAGGCACACTGCCGTTTATCGTGGAAACGACTATCGGCGATGTCCGGGTCACCGGCACGTCGTTCAACGTGAAAATCCGCGATGATCGACTGGATGTTGGCGTGGCTTCAGGAATTGTGTTGGTATCCGCTCAGGATAGCACCGTGGAATTAACAAAAGGATTTCAAACGGTTTGCATGAATCATGACGTTCCCGCCGTACCGACCAAGATTGCCAATTCGCTATTTCCCGATTGGCAGCATAACCGATTCTATTTTGAAAATACATCGATTACGGCAGTATGTCATGAAATTGAACGACGATTTGCAATTCATATTGAATTGTCCGATGCCTCGCTGTCAGCGATTTTCATTAGCGGTTTACTAGAAGCAGACAATCCCCTATCAGCCATGATCTCACTCTGCGCCCTTATTCAAAAGGAGTATCGCCATGAAGACGATGCGTTCATTATTTATTAAATTGACATTCTTTACCATTCTTGCGGTTTTTCTGAATAAGAGTTTGTGGGCAGGAAATATCAGTTATCAATGCCAGCAGCGTCCGTTGAATGCGGTGCTGACAGATTTGGTACAATTGCACGAACTACCATTACTATATCAGAACGTACAGATACCGGATCGAACAATCACGTTAAATTGCCAAAGTTGGTCGCAAGATTCTTTTCTCAATGCCCTACTGAAAAACACAAACCTGACATGGCAACGCGTGGGCAACCAGATTATTATTCATGAGCGCATCCAACCGCCACACCCGCTAGTCACGATTAACGGTTATGTGCATGATGCCGAAACAGCCCAATCACTCCCCTGCGCCAATATTTCCGTTCCCGGTACCTTGCGCGGCACAATGTCGGATGAATCGGGTTTCTTTGCCCTGAATACACTGCCTACGGATTCGAGTGATGTGTACGTTCAATATATAGGCTATCAACCGCAAACAATTCCGGTTGAGAACATTCAACCCGAAGACACAGTCAGAGTTTCCATGCAGCCGCACGTTCTCGATGGCGAATCCATTCAGGTGCAAGCTAATAAATTTTCGCAACCGCTTATTATCAATGCACCGGATAAACAGGAGTTTGAACTAAAGCAGTTCGATTTCATCCCCACGGCTGCCCGGGGTGATTTAAACCAGACATTGCAAGCGCTTCCGAGTGTGGCGGCAGCGCCGCCAACGCTAGATGGCTTGTATATTCAAGGCGGCACCCCCGAACAAAATCTGGTGCTATTCGATGGGATTCCACTTTATCATACCGAACATCTCGGTGGATTTCTCAGCTCGCTCAATCCCGCAGCAATCAAAAACGTAACCATTTACAAGGCCGGTTTCCCGGCGCAATTTGGGGACAGGGCATCCAGCGTGATTGAACTGGATGGACAACAAGCCGAACAGGAGAAAGTTGGTGTGGGAATTTATGCTGATTTGCTGCATAGTTATGGCTACATCTCCGCTCCAATTTCACCGCAGTTAAAATTTTATGTGTCGGGACAAGCTTCGTATTTTCGGCCCAATGCTGTTTCTTTGCCGTTTATCGGCGAACGTAAGACATACAATAAAATTCGAAACTTCATTATGGACACCCCGCAACGATTGTGGATGAAACAATACACAAATCAATCATTTTCCGACCTGACTGGCCGGATTGATTTTGAGCCTGATCAAACAAATCACATCTCGTTTACTCTGTTTAAAACTGAAGATCGTATGGAATACAATCAGGAATATTGGCTGAGTTATAATAATGTGTTGCGCCATGAATTAATTCAAAATACAGGTATGGGATTAACATGGATGTACTCATTTAGTGATCGGCTTATTATGCGTAATTCATTTTCATTGAGTCAGTTGAAAAATATTTATGACGTCGTACAAGGCGTCTATCATCTCGACGGCGATGTTTACGGTATTGCTTACCGTCGCTTTAATTTAAATGATTATCGTTTATATGGTGCAATTGAGTATCAGCCAACGCACTGGTACCAATTCACAGCAGGCTATGAAATCGGTTCTATTAAACTTCGTAATCTTATCAGTTCAACCAATGAACCGCTTCCTATCAATAACACTTTATTTCGAAATACAGATATTGTTCAAAGCGCCAGGCAAAACATTTTATTTTTAGAAAATAAATTCCTTTGGAAAAATATCGGTTCACTTACATTCGGAATCCGAAGTAGTCCGTACAATGTCAGTAATGAGAGCTTTGACAAAACGTTTACCAGATATGATCCAATTACATCATACAATTTAACAGCTTATCTTCTGCCCCGAGTATCGATTGATCTCAATTTACCTTATCGGGCAACTACATTTTTTCGGTATGGAAGATACTACCAACTGTTTCAACGAATACCCGTGGAAAATATGTATCAGGGTTTGGGGACAGTGTGGCTGCTATCGCCTAGAGAGAACGGGTCGTCGGTCGCCGGCCACTGGTCAGTCGGATTGCAAATACCGGTGTCATCAATGCGAATTCAGGCATCTGGTTATTTCAAACGACTTAATAAATTTACTTATGTTCATCCACGTCTGGATACAGGGAATTCTACTGGTTTCATGGATTATTTAACCACCGGTTCATCCGAAGCCAGCGGAATCGAATGTGCCCTGCAATATTCCTTTAAGAAATTTGATTTGCTTTTAAACTACCAATATAATCGAAGCATTTGGAAATTTCCCAATATGAATAATGCTCTTCCCTTTTATGCGGATCACGATCGTACGCATGAAATCAAATCTACAATTTCATATCGCTTAGGTCCGGTACAACTTGGACTTTCGAGTTATTTTTCGACCGGAACACCATACACACCTGTTATCGGTGATTATGCAATAAGCTTACCATCCGGTAGTGAAAAACACTATCTGCAATTTGGACATTTAAATAGCAAACGCTTCCCGGCATTCAAACGAACTGATTTAATGCTGAAGTCTTCAAAATCCACCAAGTGGTTTACCATGGATTACGGCTTTAGCATTTTAAATCTGTTCGACAACAATAACAGCCGTTTCTCATTCTATAAACCAGGATACTATAATTTTCAGGGGTACTACTTTAATAGTAAAGATATTGGTATGCTCGGTACAACAATCATGTACTTTATCTCTACAAAATTCTAATCAAGGAATATTACAATGAAGCGGATAATTTTATTCATAATTATAGCTTGCCTCATGCACTGCGAACGGATGCAAGTTATGCAACCCACACCAGAACAACCTGTCATTATTCAGGCATATTTATATGCCGACAAACCAGTTCGGGATATTCGGGTGTCGACGTTAAATGAAACAGGCCTACAAGCTCCGGTGAGCGATGCAATACTGGAGTTGAACAGAAATGATCATACATACAGGTTATCACTTTCGGATACTGCTGGCAGTTATTTTTATGATGGTACGGATTTGACTGTCACACCGGGCGATACATTTCAGCTTAATGCCACAGTCGATTCACACATTTTAACTGCTACCACTATCGTGCCTTTACCGCCGATGATTACATCTGTCTCATCGGATACCTTTTTTATGGATTCAGCGCGACAGCATATTCCCGCGCCATACGATTCAACACGGATGACATGGGAAAAAGTTTGGAATTATGCTGTTGAAGTGAACTGGACAGGTGATGTACCAACAGCAGATCGGTTTGTGGTGATTATTAACTATGATCGATCCAGCCTGAATTTTTCACCATACTATGAAAAATGGGGCAATTCAAATAAGAACAAGTGGGCATTTCATACTTACTCACTCTCTCTTACAAAATTTATAGACGCATTTCCCGGATACCCTCAACCGGAAGAAATTCCGACCGGCAACTATCGTTTTTATGTATATCGTGTCAACAAAGAATTAACAGACTTGTACGATGCCGATCTTGATCCCTGGGGATTGGGAACGACCAGCTTTTCCAATATCAAAAACGGATATGGTATTTTTACAGCGCTGGCGAGTGATTCGGTGGATATTTATGTGAAAGGGGTGATGGAATGATGGGATTAATTATTCAACAATCGCCGCCAATCGTTACCGATCAAGCACGACGATTTTATTTTTACAATAGTTTTTTATATGATATTCTTAGAGTTGCATGAATTGCTTGAAATGAAGAAAAAAAGGAGGTTTAACGATTTGGTGAATTTACGGTGAATTCCCTGTGGAAGGAGAATTTTTGCGTTTCAGTTCTTTGTAGATTGTTGCATAATCGCGTGCACCGTTGCAGAAACCGTGCAGATATATTTTCGCTTCATTTTTATCAATTTCATAAAGCACAATATAATTTCCAATAATCAGAGCACGGATTTCTTTTAATCGTTTATCATCAATACTCCTGCCCAATTCAGGATGTGATTTAAGGAGTTTTATTTTTTGATTAACATTCAGTGCAAATCGTTTAGCTGCTGACGGCTTATCTTTCTTAATAAAATTGACGGTTTCCTGAAAATCGTTGATAAATTCCCGCGTATAGATTAGTTCAATCTGTTTCATAAAACAGTTTCGATCCAGTTTTCAAATTCGGCTTCAGACATCGTTTCACTATTTGAGATATTTTTCCTTGAACGATCTACCTTCATTGATAAATTATAAATTTCTTTCTCTCGCTCCAATGCCTGTTTGTAATGGTCCCGTTCCTGTACTATTTCATCAAACTTACCCGGAGTCATAACAACCAAAAATGGATTTCCATTTTTTGTAATAAAAACCGGCTCGTCTGTTTCGCTTAATTTTTTTAATGTCGATTTTTCTCTTAATACTCGCAGTGGCTGGATATTTGGCATATCGTTTTCTCCATTGTTGTTTTTCTAATTTAGTGGATATTAGTATGAAAATCAACAAATTTTTCATGTGGACATTAAAACAAATGACTACACACCTGTCGTATTTTTTAATCCATTACGATCCAGTATAATCAAATATCGTCCTTTTTCTTCAATTAAACCATCTTTCTTAAAAGTGTGCAATGTGCGAGAGAGAGTTTCCGGGATTGTTCCAAGCAATGCCGCCAAATTCTTCTTTGTCGTTGAAAGCATGCACACAAACTGCCCGTTCCATTCCTGGCCGTTGGTGAGAATGTAATTTGCCAGTCGTGATTTGATATCGTGCAACGATAACTCTTCAATTTTGTTCAGCAACTGGCGAATCCGGCGCGAGTAGGCGCTCATGATGCGGAAGCAAACATCGGGGAAGTGTTCGAGGAAACTGCGGAATTCCTGCTTGGAAATCCGCAAGAGTGTGGTATCCTGCACAGCCTGGCAATGAGCCGGGAATTTTTCCATATCAAAAATCACCGCTTCAGCAATCAGGTCGCCGGGCTTTTGAATATGAATTATCTGTTCGTTGCCATCGGCGGAAAGCTTGAAAATTTTAACAGCGCCGGAAATGACAGCAAAAAACGCGGTCGCCACCTGCCCATCGGCAAACAGCATGTCCCCGGAACAGAGTTGTTTGATGCTGGTTAATCGTTCAATATGTGTCAATTGCTCCGGCGCCAAGGTTTCAAATAAAAAAAGACGCGAAAGTGCGTCTTGTAGATCAATTGAATTATTCATTGGTCGTTCCATAATTCAAGCATGCTGTGATATTATAACGGCTTGATGGTTGTGATATGTATAATTTACAAACCGGGGCTGTATCATAAGTCTGAAAATGTTAGTATTCTTCATGCTGAGTCATTCAATAAACTCAGGATCATACTCCGTCAAAGCATATATCGTTGCGTATGTTTTCATCCTTCGACTACGCTCAGGATGAAGCTTGCGATGACTTTTAATACATCCGCATAAACCAGGTATCTCGGAGACACCCGGTTTGTCAGCTACAAACAATCTAAAATTCTATTCAATTCCTGTCATAGTTTTAATAAATTGAGCCCGAATAAACGACTCGTCCTTGGCATCGCCGGTTGTGCTTAATTTTCCATAATAATCAGCAATGGAATCATACCCCTTTGTCTTCATCCACGCTTCGATTCCGTCACACATCGTTTGGATGGCATTCATGCCTTCTTTATAAAGAACCGAAGCCACCTGAACAACGGCTGCACCGGCGAGAATCTGTTTGATGACATCATCAGCCGTACGAATATTTCCGCTGGCTGCAAGATCAAGTGCAACCTTATCGGACAGAAGCGCCACCCAACGCAGCGCGTGCATAAAGCCGATGGGATCATCGAACGCAGCTTTCACGTTCGGAGTCATGTCTTTTAAATTAATATCCGGTTGAATAAAGCGATTGAACAGCACCAATCCTTTGGCGCCATTGCGATCCAATTGCTTGGCAAAATTTCCGAAGGATGTGAAATACGGTGACAGCTTGATTGATACCGGAATGCTGACCTGTGCCAACACTGCCTTCAGTACCTGCAAATACATATTTTCGATTTCAGCGCCGGATTTCGTGCCATCGAACGGTAACACATACACGTTCAACTCAAGCGCATCAGCCCCGGCATCCTGCAATTGTTTGGCATAATTCAACCACCATTTATCGCTATGACAGTTAATGCTGGCAATAATCGGGATGCTTACGGATTTTTTCGCTTCACTCAGCGTTTTGGCATATTCACGCGGACCGTATTGCATTTCCAACTCAGCGCGGACATACTCGTAAGCTTCGGGGTGCATCATTGTGCTACCGGCTACAGCAGTACCCTCTGCGCGGATTTGTTCCTCGAATAGCGATTTCATAACAACCGCGCCAGCGCCGGTCTGTTCACATTTCTTGATATTGTCCACATTTTTTGTTAAGCCACTACTCGCCACAACAATTGGATTCTTAAGCTGTAATCCCAAATACGTGGTTGATAAATTCATGCCTTGTAATCCTCCAGTATCAATTATCACTATGAATGACCAGTTGAACGAATCGCCTTCGACTACGCTCATGCTGAAGTTCGACCTTCACGGTGAGTCCTTCGGCAGGACTAGGATAAAACTCCGTCGAATCGTGAGAACTGGTTAAATTTCAACCAACCGTTATTTTCAAATGATCATTCATATTATAAATTACCTATTCAACTGTTTTATTCAATCACTTGCACTCTAATCTTTTGCTTGTTTCCACGATTATTGAATCGCTTTTTCAACGACAGAAATAAATTCATCCCGGCCAGCTTTGCTACGAATATCTGTCGCGGAAACATTGAACGTTATTAATGTTACGCCATATTTTTGCTGGCACACTTGTGGAAAACTCATGTAGTATCCACCGAGTCCCTGAAGAAATTGTTGCGAAATACCCTGTTCTTCCTTGCGGCCACGCTTGCGAATTCGTTCGGTCAAAATGGATACGTGATCGACTTCCAAATACACAATCAAATCCGGGTGGATTATTTCGTGATTTAATCGTTCAAAATATTCAAAGTAAAGCTTTAGTTCATCGTCTGTCATATTGCCCAAACCGTGCAGGTACTTGGCAAAAATTTCAGGGTCTTCATATAACGAGCGATCCTGAACGCACGACTTCGGCACGGTACGGATTAATTCATGATGTTCGATCCGGCGAATCAGAAACTCCATTTGCAACGTAAATGACCAGCGTTTCATATCCGCATAGTATTTACTCAAAAACGGATTGTCAATGACCGGTTCATCGAACAGCTCAAATCCGAAATGTTGACTGATTAATTTTGCCGCCGTTGTTTTTCCACATCCGATATTTCCTGCAAGCGTAACAAATACTTTTTTTGCCACGACAGTTTCCCCTATCTATCAGGATTAATCGATTTTTACTCAACAATTACCGGTGTGAACGATTCCCGCTGTTCAAGCAATTTGGCGATTGCGCGCACAAATATGAAACTAATAGCTAATGCTGCAAACGCCGAAAGTATCGCCTTGCCTTCGGATGCAAATATTTTTATCCCAACAAAATATCCAATGATTAAAAATAATATTGGCAGAATGAATACCAGAAAAGCCGAGAAAATACGCGATGACGGTTCGTACCCAATCGTTATACTATCGCCAACATTAAATTTTCGTCGCGTCGGTAATTCCATCTGACGGGCATTTTCATCCCCGAGACTGACGCAACAATCTTTGGCGCCGCAGGAGTTGCATTGTTCGGAAGTCTCCAGGCGAATCACTACACGGTCGTCCTCCATTTTCACAACGGTGCCATATTCATGTTCCATAATTTTCCTTATGAAAAAATAAATCGATGCTATTCACTTCTTAAACCGGTGAATCTACGATCAGTTTCCAAAATATGTAGGCTAATTTAACATAATTTAAACTGATAATCAAGCCTTTTTAGAATCCGCTCAATAATTGATGGTAGCCACATCAAGATTGCCTACTTTCACACTTCGACGGAGTCTATCCTGAGCTTGATGAAGGGCTCAGTGTGAAGTGTCA
>JAFGDW010000052.1 GCA_016931935.1 Candidatus Zhuqueibacterota bacterium
ACGCAGAGATGCAGAGAATGCAGAGTTCCGCAGAGAAAAACCATAATTTTTTCTCTGCGTTCTTCGCGAACTCGGCGTTAAAATATAGGCATCTATCCTGCTATTTTCTTAATATTCTAAAAAATTTTTTTATGTGACAAAGTAGAACTATACTATTAAATGTAACCGCGGACGATAATACACCACCAGAAAAATAGTCAAAAAACCACTTGACTTTTAAAAATTCAGATTGTATATTTACTTTGTAATTCAAAGTACTTTTTATATCAATAAACTTTACAGGAGAAAATATGACTCAGCAGGATATATCGAACGAACTGGCTATTATCAAAGGCATGATCGAAAAAACCCGGCGCGAAACCATTGAATCCGGAGAATTGTTTATTGCCATCGGATTGCAGTGGATTATTTTTGGTATCGGCTTTTTTCTGCTGGGACGTTTCCAACTCGCGCAATTTATTTGGCCCGGCATGATTGTGGGTCTGATTGTTACTTTCATTATCTCGCTCATCCTTGGCATCCGCGGCGAAAAAAAGGAAAAAGTGAAAACGTATTCCAGGACGATTTACGCCCATTTATGGATGTCCGTCGGCGCGGTGTGCATATTAGTGGGATTCGTGTTTCCGCTGCTCAATGTGTTCGATTTCCAGTTGATGCCGATTATTGTCTGGCTGGTGCTGGGAATTGGCTTTTACATGACCGGTGTGATTTTTGAATTACGGCTGATTCAATGGTGCAGCCTCATCTGGTGGATAGTCGCAATCCTAATGGTATTCGTTCCGGGCATGGGCCGGTTTTATTTAACGATGGTCAGCCTGCTCATCGGGTATGTTCTTCCCGGCCTTATTTTAAATTACCAATCCAAACAACGGAGTCGCCATCATGCAGCATGATAAAATTCTGCAACTCGATGCGGTGATCCACGCCCCGAGCCGATTGGCGATTCTATCGATTTTAATTGGTGTGGAAAGCAGCACATTTGCCTATCTGAAGGAAGCTACCGGCACTACTGATGGCAACCTGAGCACACATCTTACCAAGCTGGAATCCGCCGGGTATATCACAATCGAGAAAATGTTTGTTGGCAAGAAACCGCAAACCAACTGCGCAATTACACCAGCGGGTCGTTCAGCGTTCGAGAATTATTTATCGCAATTGGAACAGATAGTGAAGATGCAACGAGGCAGTGATCAGTAATCGATGATCGGGTAATCGGAGATCGGTGATAAAGCGTTTAGTCGGATTTTTGTCGCCGGATCATTATCAATTTTCTATTACAAATTATCCATTTTTAAGGAGGCTTTCATATGAAAACAAAATATATCATTTCATTTTGCACGTTATTATTGCTTAGTGTTTTAATTATTCAGGTATCAGCAAAATCAGGTACAGACCTGTTAAGCGAATCTTTCGATTTGACTGGCGCACGTTCGAGCGAAACTCAGTATTATCAAATGGAATCAAAATTGATTTCAATTGGTCTTGATGGTTCGCAGCAAGGAACCGATATCTTTCGGTTGAAATTAAAATGGCAATCCGCCGTCGCAGACAAACCGGAAACATGTACCTGTCTGGAATTTACGATTCAACTTGCCGGTACCGATGAAGTGGCAATTCCGTCATTAACAGACTGGTCGTACCCAATCGAACCGGGCTATGACGAACACAGTCAGGTTTTCGGAATCGATCATTCAAAATTTGATGGTCTGACCGATGCCAATGGCACACCGATACCACCGGACAAAACCTATCATATATACAACGCGTTTATCGATTTTCAGAGTTTCTGTTATACATTCGCCGAACCGACCACAGCAGGCAAAGGAGTACAAGATTTGACGCGAATTGGTCAAAAAATTGTGCACGCCGCTGCATTTACCGAACCGCCGGTAAATTTGGGCAGCAATGTCGCAGAAGGATCAACATACAAAAATGGAGAAATAACTTTGGAACTCAAAGGACTAAGCCTGGTCAATAACAAAGCATGCGCTTTGATTGCCTTTGATTCCGGACAAAGTTCCTATAAAATGAAAATGCAGCCCATGCCCAATATGGAGATTAATACGGCAGGTAGCTCACACTACTTCGGCGATATTTACAAAGCGCTGGATACAAACTGGGTGCAACGGGTGACACTGGGTGAAATTGTTGTCAGCGAAACAACGCTCCCGATGCCGCCGAACAAAATTAACAGCGTAATAGAGAGAAAAATTGTTATTCAAAATGTCGCCGAAAAAACACTGTGGGATCAGGAAAAAATGTAGCATGACTGACGCTCGACAAATGCTACGCATTTCAAAAGTGCGTAGCATTTTTTACTCGTCATAAGATATTTAAACTTTTTGACAATTTGAATTGTATAAGGTAATATCGTTTTAAATTCACGTTATCCAAAACGCACAAAATCGGGAGCATTATGACGGCGAACCAGACCAAACGCACAGATTACCTTAGCTGGGACGAATATTTCATGGGCATTGCCCTGCTTTCCGCCCAGCGTAGCAAGGACCCGAACACACAAGTCGGCGCATGTATTGTCAACGATCATAAAAAAGTTGTGGGTGTTGGTTACAACGGCTTCCCTACCGGCTGCTCCGACGAGTCACTCCCCTGGGCGCGCGAAGGCGATTTTCTGGAAACGAAATATCCGTATGTCTGTCATGCTGAACTGAATGCGATTCTCAACAGCATCGGGGAAAATTTGTATGGCTGCGTGATATATGTCGCGCTGTTCCCATGCAATGAGTGCGCCAAAGCTATAATTCAATCCGGCATTAAGGAAGTCGTATACTTATCGGATAAGTATGCGGAAACAGATTCGATTAAAGCATCTAAAACAATGTTCGAGCAAGCCGGGGTAAAAATGCGGCAGTTAGTAATGACACGCGAATCGATTACGATTTCTTTTTCTGACAGTCGCGTATAATACAAATTTCAAAACGCTCCACATTTCCCAATGCGGAGCGATTCTCACTATCGCGCCAACACCATTTTCCGCGTTTGTACGAAATTGCCAGCTTCAAGCCGGTAAAAATAAATACCACTGGCCGCCATCCGTCCAGCGTTATCATGGCCATCCCAGTTCATTTTGTAAACGCCTGCGTTTTGCGAATTGTCCACCAGAGTATGGATAAGTTGGCCCAGAATATTGTAAATTGTCAGCCGAACGTCCGCTGTTTTCGGGAGCTGATATTCTATTGTCGTTTCCGGATTAAACGGATTCGGATAATTTTGCTGCAAGGCGAATTGCTTTGGCACGGCATCACTTTGCGCGAGTTCGTCGACTGGTACCAGCACTTTGGAAATCTTTACATCATCAATGTACCAGCCGGGTAAATTCGTATTATCATCACTGGCAAAATGGAAGCGCAGAACCACCGAATCACCTACAAATGGTGTGAGATCGAATGTCGCTTGATGCCAGAAATCGCCATTACTAATGTCGCCGCCAAATGCGGGTTGCTCTGATAAAATCAGGTTATATGGATCAATCAAGCCATCATAACCTTCAGCAGGATTGATTACTTCAAATAGCCCATCATCTGCTGAAATCTCAACATTCCCGCCGTCCCACAGCACCCCCTGACTTGATTCAATGACATACCAGTGCCAGAATGAGAATTCCGCAGAAGATGCATCCGATAAATCAATTGGCGGCGTATCCAGTTTGGAATTTGAGCTACTGGAATAATTGCCATCCAGTTGAGTGCCCCACACAAAATCACCGGAATGGGCGCTCTCAGGGCCGACCGTTGGTCTCCCCCATTGCCAGTCTGACGTAATTCCGGTTTTGAATCCACCATTGTTTGCTTCAAAACTGAAAATATAGCCGTTGAAAATAACAAACTGAAACGTATCATCAGGCGGGAAACGGCCAGTGTTGCGCGCTCTGGCGCTATCGATAGCCACAAACCAGTACTGGAACACGTCATCCGCGTTCACACTGATTGGTTTAATTTCAGCATAATAGTCGTTTATTTCATCTATTGCAGTCATCTGTACACTATCCGGATTTCCCCAGTTTTGCAAGTAATAGAGCATCACGCTCGCTATGCCATTTTCATCCTGAACATTTGCGCGGATAACATACGATGTATCATACAGCGAAAATTCCAATCCGCCAGAATGGGTGATAATCGGCGAACTGGTGTCGGGTACCACAGAAAAAGAATACATATCCGCCGGAGCCGAACGCGGAGCGTAGCTTGCACGGCCAGCATTATCAGAAGCTGACAGATAGTAGTAATAAGTCAGCCCTTCTCCCTGCGCTGGTATATCTGCAATGTATTTGTGGGAAATTCCGGTTGGTACAAGTTGAATCGAATCGAACGGCGCTGCGCCGGTGGTATTGTAGAACAGGAACAACGAATTTTCATTAATCGGGGAATCCTGGGTCAATGGTATGGCCGACCGAACGGTGGCGCTGAGCCGATAAAACCCGTCGGATTTTTCTGAATTTGGAAGCGGTGTTATATCAATCACCGGTTCTTCGCCCGCTGCCCATGTGAGATAAAGCATTGGTCCTTGATTTTCGGAAATCTGTTTTTCGATGTACATCGTATCGGGAAAAAATCCGGTCCAGCCGCCGATGCTTTCTTGCATTGAACCAATCTCCGGCGTATAGGCATAAATTTTCCCCTTCGTGCTCTGTTCTCCGTATAGCCAGTCGTCGGTATCCCCATTCACCGGATAAAGTTCAGCAGCGAGTTCGGCATGGTAATTATTATATCGAACACAACTGTCCGCCATCGCAACAAACGCCTGGTGATCAGGCGTGGGAGCATTTACTTCGTATCCCCACGGGTACAACCACAACTGACTGTAACTATGCAGGCTCAGTGAAATTATAAAATGGTGTACATTCACAAAATCACGGATCGCCTGTGCTTCAGGTTCTGAAAACGGTCCGCTACCACGATACGTTTCACTGGAAGGACTGGCGCTTGAACCGATATTATCAATCCCCCACTTGTGTCCAAAATTCCGATTGAGATCAACACCATCCGCCCAGATTTCGAATTGGTTTGATCCGTTGTTGTCCTGCATATTTTTGCGCCACCAGAGCGGATCATTGCCATTTTGAGGATTATCCCCGCTGAGCACATATTGATAGCCGTCAGGATTCATCGACGGACAGAGCCAAATTTCACGATTGTTGGCCAGATAGGTAATGTACGGATCGCTGCCGTAGCCATCCACAATTGTATTCAGGAATCGCATAATGGTGGCTGGTGTGATAATTTCCCGGGCATGAATATTTGCAAAAAACAGAACTTCGGGTTCATCTTCATCTACATTGACATTGTCAGACAATTTTAGCATATAAATATCATAGCCGCCACGGCCGATTGTTTTGTTAAAGGTATCGCCAATATCCTCCAACCTTGCGATATCCGGATGGGCGGCGACAATATCCTGCATTTCCTGCACGATTTCGGGATAGGTGCGATAGCGGTCGAGATAGTCTGTCGCCCGAAGTTGACGGGCAAATTCATCCACATCTTCATTTAAAATTTCGGATCTAAATCCCAATCGTTCGACGGCTATTTGTTGATCGGGAGTGAGCAATGCCTGAATTGTTTTTTGTTTGGGATTTACATTGGTGACATCAATTCCCAGCGTGTAGAGTTGTTTGATTGTTTGTTTGGGAACATTCTGCAATTCAAGCTTCACCATTCGGCGTGATTTTTCGGATGGAAATACAGTGGTTGAAACCAGAAGTATTGTGGCAACGAACAATTGAAACCGATATTTCATGCATGACCTCGTAATTGTTAAAACCGGTGACTCGGATTATTAAACTTTTCAGGTATCCTCTCAAAAAAAGCTGGTAGTAATTAAAATTGAAATCAAATAGCTTCTCAAAATTTTGCAGAGCGCAGAACGCAAAGAGCATAGCAAAAGCACAAATCGATCGCTATGCTCTATGCACTATGCACGTTACATGTATAGCTTTTCCATCCAATATTGAAAGGATACCTTTTCAGAATTGTTATGAAATTAACACTAAGGTTTTATGATACAGTTTCGATTAAGTTTCATGGAATTATTAACAAACATAATATACGTTATATTATTATTACGCATGAGTACACAATTTAATGCACCTGCACTTTAAAAACCAAAAGCCCGAGGGGCGATCTCGGGCTTCGGCTTACTTCACCATGAGTAATGGTTCATTCAATCAATATATAGGACAAATTTTATCAGGTCTTGGTTTTATCGTCACACTCGCCTTTTTTCTTCATAAATTCTTCAAATGACATTTGTTTTTTGTAACAGCCCTGATCGATGTAATCAAGAATATAGATGAATGTTTCCGGTGGTACATAGCCGGGAACAATTGTAATAATCTCACCTGCATCATCCAGAAATGCCAATGAAGGAAAACCGTTCACCCCAAACGCTCGCGTCAACTCCACATTCGAATAAGTTTTTCCCCGAAACGCCGCGCTTTGATTTGGATTCTCGGCATTGATGCGAACAGTCACAAATTGATCCAGCAATTTCTGATTGACTTTGGCATCGCTGAATGTTTTCTCGTCCATGACTTTACACCAGTGACACCAGTCGGTGTAAAAATCGACGATCATATTCTTCTTTTCTTTGGCAGCTTTTGCCAAACCGGCATCGAAACCAATCCATTCTGCCTTTTTAGCAACAGAAATTGTCTTCCCGGCAGCCTTTTGCTCAGCTCCCGAATCATTTCCGGTACAGGCCGAAACAGATATAGTAACAATCAATAAGATTGCAAATAATATTCGTTGCATGTAACCTCCCTTGAATTGTGCAACAGCACAATACAAAATATTAAAAAATTTGATAAATCATTTTCATCAACGGAGAATAAAAAAAACCATCAATTTCGTATTTTTCATCTCACGTTTCACTTCTCACGTCTCACACCAAGAAAGCACCTGCTTTCAATTCGTTAACCTCAGGTGAATGGTCCGGTCGAGCTGCAACTGCTGGCCGATGAAACACTCCCGCCGCTACTTAAACCGGATGAAGCAAATGCGGAAAATAAACGCTCCGGTTTAAGCGCCCCACATTTCGGACACTTTACATTATCATTACTTGCCCCCATGGATTGAAATTCATCAAACACTTCATTGCAATTCGCGCATTTGTACTCATAAATCGGCATCTTCTACTGTCCTCCACGTTCGATTGTTTTTACATCGTCAGATTTTGAATCTGTCACTTCGTTCTTTTTATCACGCTCCCACGGAACGTCGCACGATCCCGACATTCAAGTGGGTACTCCCATTTTCGGGAGTACAAAGCGCATAATCAAAAAATAAGCTATAATAAATAAAATAGTTCCCCAGGAATCCATGCATTACTCCTTAGCCTGTTGTTCTGTTTTTTTTGGTTTGGAATTCCATACAAGTACAAGTCCCACCAGCGCCCCGTACGATGTGCTAATCCAGGGATTGCTTGTGATTGGGCACGTGCCGCTCGAACAGCCAATGAATTTATAATATGCAAATCCCAGCGCTGCCCCCAATGCAACCGCGCCGAATTTCCAGTATCGTTTTAACATGTCGTCTCCTCTGTTTTAAGCATGTCAGAACATTAGATGCCGGACATCGATAAAAGATTCATACTTTTTTGAAAACAAATTATACAAATCTATCAAATATTCAAATTAAATGATTGTGAACATAACTCAGCTCTATTAAAAAGCTGCTGAAGCAGTTAAACACCTTGGGGACGTCTATAAAACACTAAGCTGAAGCATAGCGTTGATTTAGTTGTACAAACACCAAGATTTATCGTGGTGTTACAACTGCCAAAAACCAATCTGCTGTAGCCGCTTCAGCGGCTGAGTTATCTACATAGTCATTATTTTAAAAAAGAAATCATTTTACATTACATCTGTAACATATCTGTAACATAGGATAAATATCTTTGAATGTTATAAAATTGACATCGGAATTGTGCATCCAGAATATTTGTAATGAACGATAGAAGTACCTGGAAATTTAATTTCATACATAATGATTTAATCTCAAACATGAATGTGACTAAAAACAGACTTAAAACATGAACAGTACAATCGCACAATCTACGACGTCCCGGGAAAAAGTAGCCGAACATAATAGCCGCACCAGTTCCCTAATCCAGGCGGATCGCACTATTTTATGGCGCCGATTTCGGGAAAAATCAATCCATTACTTTTTTCTGCTAAATGGCATCTTTTCAATCATAATCTTGATTGGTATTTTTTCACTTCTTTTCACACAAGGGCTGCCGGCACTAAAAGAGATTGGATTAACCGAATTTTTCCTGCGCAGCCAATGGGACCCGACTTCTCCGGAGCATGAAACGTATGGTTTGTTAGCTATGATTGTCAGCACACTCATAGTGACCATAGGTGCATTGACCATCGCCGTCCCCCTGGGGATTGCCGCAGCCGCTTATCTTGCTGATGTCGCTCATCACCGGGTACGTGAAATTGTCAAGCCGGTTATTGAAATTCTTGCAGGTATTCCGTCAGTCGTGGTCGGATTTCTCGGAATTATTCTGGTGGGGCCGCTGCTTGCAAAATTATTTGGCACGTCCAATGGTTTAAACGCGATAAACGGTTCAATTTTGCTCGCAGTAATGTCATTGCCAACAATTATCAGTATTTCCGAAGACGCGATACTTTCAGTACCACAGGAATTTAAAAATGCATCGTTAGCACTGGGAGCGACGCGTTGGCAGACGCTTGTTCGCGTGACAATTCCGGCGGCATTATCCGGTATTATCGCCGCGGTGATGCTCGGTATGGGACGTGCAATTGGTGAAACTATGACAGTATTGATGGCTTGCGGTAATGCACCGGCATTCCCCCATAGCTTTCTCGATTCCGTGCGAACAATGACGGCGACGATTGCCATTGAACTCGGAGAAACAGTTCAGGGCTACATTCATTATCGGGCATTGTTTGTGATTGGATTTGTCCTGTTTATTATGACATTTTTGGTTAATCTTGTATCCGATCTTGTGTTACAAAAATATCAGAAAGTTCAACAATGAAACTGAATAGTCGAAAAATAAATGAAAAGCTTGGCTTTTTCATGGTTCGAATGGCTGCCGTTCTCGTTGTATTTATTCTCGCTGTGATTTTGTACGATATCTTCTCAAAAGGCGGCAGCGTAATCAGTTGGGAATTCATCACGCAAAAACCGCGAAAAGGCATAACTGAAGGTGGCATTTGGCCAGCGATTGTTGGGACATTTTGGGTAAGCCTGATCACAGTCGTTTTTGCCGTGCCTGTCGGGATGTTCACAGCCATCTATCTCAATGAATACGCAATACAGGGACGTTTAATTCGCATCATTCGACTCGCCATTCGAAACCTGTCGGGTGTGCCATCCATTGTATACGGCTTGTTTGGATTTGCACTGTTCGTGCTGATGCTGAACATCGGACTGTCCGCACTTTCCGCAGGGCTGACACTCGGGTTGCTTACACTTCCCTGGACAATCACTGCCAGTGAAGAAGCACTAAAAACCGTGCCCATGTCCTACAGGGAAGGCGCGCTTGCCCTGGGGGCTACCAAATGGCAAACCATCCGCAGTAATGTATTGCCATATGCAGTTCCCGGCATGCTGACCGGAACAATATTAGGCCTGGCCCGTGCTGCCGGCGAAACAGCGCCCATTCTGTTCACCGGCGCTGCATTTTTCTGGCCAATTTTGCCTTCGTTTCCCAAAGTACTCGTTTCACAATTTATGGCGCTTCCCTACCATCTGTTCATTATGTCGACACAACATCACGAAATCGTCAAAGTCCGGCCATTGGCTTATGGAACAGCGTTCGTATTAATTGTACTGGTATTATCAATGAATATTCTGGCTGTGTGGATTCGTTATCGCTTCCGCAAAAAATATAAGCGCGTTTAACAATGCCCGGGCACGGCATAAAAAAGTTAGCACTGATTTATCCTACTCCAAGTCCGTACGTCCAATCAATCGGTTCGACGACTGCAAAGTGAAAAAGGAAAAGTTATGCCTGATGTAAAAATGTATACACGAAATTTTGATTTTTATTATGGAAAATTCAAAGCTCTGACTAACACTAATCTGGACATCTACAGAAACAAAGTTATTGGATTAATCGGGCCATCCGGCTGCGGTAAATCAACGTTTCTTCGATCCTTGAACAGAATGAATGATATTATTGTTGGCACCCGTGTTGAAGGTGAAGTTGTGCTTGATGGCGTTGATATTTACGGCCGCAATGTCGATGTGGTCGATCTCCGCCGCCAGATTGGAATGGTCTTCCAGAAATCCAATCCATTTCCTAAATCCATTTTTGACAATATCGCATATGGCCTTCGAATCAACGGTGAGCGAAACAAGGAAGTCATTGCCCATCGTGTCGAGGAGAGCTTGAAAGATGCAGCGATCTGGGATGAAGTAAAAGACCGCATGAACGATTCTGCGATGGAGTTATCCGGCGGACAGCAACAGCGGCTTTGTATTGCCCGAGCTCTGGCTGTGAAGCCGGAAATTATCTTGATGGATGAACCGGCATCCGCTCTTGATCCGATCGCCACCCAAAAAATTGAAGAATTGATTTTCAAATTGAAAGAACAGTATACAATCGTTATCGTTACGCATAATATGCAACAGGCTGCCCGTGTATCCGATTATACAGCATTTTTCTATATGGGGGAAATGATTGAATATGGAGAAACCGATCAAATCTTTACACGGCCAAAACTGAAAAAGACTGAGGATTATATTACCGGACGGTTCGGTTAATATGAAATTAACACGTAATATGAAAATTTGGTATCTACTCAGGTCAAGGGCTATTGTGAAGCTGCTGAAGCAGCTAATTGCCTGGTGGCGTATTAAGCACCACGATGAATCGCGGTGCTGTTACAAGCTTGTAAAAGCACCATGCTTTAGCATGGTGGGGTGGCATGGCGTCGAACCATTTTC
>JAFGDW010000053.1 GCA_016931935.1 Candidatus Zhuqueibacterota bacterium
TAGATGTGAACGCAGTTTCGTTTTATTTACTTATGTCAACATCAGCTCATCATCGCTTTAAGCCGACGCTCTTTGTCGGCTTAAATCCCGATACGTCGTGATCGTATGAAATAGCTATTACCCGGCTTCCATTTGGATTAAGAACGTATCTTATTCATTCATGAGATAAATAGATGGACTGGTGTAGTGATTCTCTAATGACGATGTGTGCCGGAGGATGTGTGATGACGTGGGGACGGATGTCTTGGGTCGTAATAGTGATTATTGCAATCATATTTGGAAATCGATTTTCGGAAATTGGAAAGAAAAATATTCATCGCACCGGCAAGCGACCGGATAAGCCCGATGAGGCAGCCGCATGGTTTTATCAACAACGTGCTAATCCCAACGGTATCCCGCCGGAGGCGCTTTTTAAGGCAAAGGAATATATAAAAGCCCGCATGGCAAAATCATCCCGATTTTACGAGCGCGAATCGCTTGCGTGGCGTGAGCTTGGGCCGGGAAATGTTGGCGGGCGTGTCCGGGCGATACTGATTCATCCACATCATCACAATATCATCTATATTGCCGGTGTGGCTGGCGGCATCTGGAAAACAACCAATGGGGGTGAAAGCTGGATGTCACTTGATGATTTTATGGCGAATCTTGCTGTTTGCACTTTGGCAATGGACCCTAATAATCCCAATATCATGTATGCTGGAACCGGTGAAGGTTATTATAATATTGATGCGCTGCGTGGCGCAGGTATCTTCAAATCAACTGATGGCGGTGATCGTTGGGAGCAGCTTGCCTCGACGGCAAATTCACAATTTTATTTCATTAATAAGCTGGCGCATCATCCTGCACAATCCAATATTCTGTTGGCAGCAACCCGGAACGGACTCTATCGCACTATTGATTGCGGAGAAACCTGGACAATGGTGGCGACAGGCGGAGTATCGGCGACGCGGTCATTGGATGTTTTATTTCATCGAACCAATCCTGAAATAGCGCTCGCAGCGTTTGGCAGTTTTTATACCGACGGTATTTATCGCAGCATCGATGGCGGCGGCACGTGGCAGAAAGTCACAGACGGCTTACCTTCCAATCATGGTCGAATCGCACTGGCATCGGCCCCTTCCAATCCGGATGTTTTTTATGCATCGCTTACCAATCAAACAGACTATACATTATTAGGGCTGTACAAATCTGTTGATGCCGGTGCTAGTTGGAATCAGATAAACGCAGGTACAGGTATTGATTATCTTAGCTATGGGAATAATGGTGCCTCTGGCCAGGGTTGGTACGACCACGCGATTGCTGTGGACCCGCAAAATTCGGATATTATCTGGACTGGTGGAATTGATATTTACCGATCCACGAATGGCGGGCAGACTTTTGCAGAAAAAACGCATTGGTACGGCGGCTATGGGTACCCGTATATTCACGCGGATCAGCATATCATTGAATTTGTTGGAAACTCGTCAGATACAATTTTAGTTGGGAACGATGGAGGTATATTTCGCACGGTGAATGGGGGTGAGCAATGGACTTCGTTAAATACGAATCTTAATATTACACAATTTTACAGTGGTGCATCAGCGCCGGGGACAGATATATTTTACGGCGGCACCCAGGATAACGGGACGTTGAAGTCATCGGCAAGTGGGCTGATGTGGAGTACTGTTTTTGGCGGCGACGGCGGCGCAACTGCCGTCAATTATAATAATCTGAATATCGTTTACACGGAATATGTCCATCTTGATATTAAAAAATCTACCAATGGCGGTCTTACCTGGGTATCGGCTGTCAACGGGATCGAGAATACAGAACGTAGTGAACGCTCGTTATTTATCGCGCCGTTTATTATGGATCCAACCGATCCTGACATCCTATACGCTGGCACGCATAAATTATATCGAACAATGAATGCCGCTGTAAGTTGGCAGGCGATCAGTGATGATGTAACCTGGGGGGGAGCTATCTCGGCGATTGCAGTTTCGGGTTTATCGCCACATACTATTTATACTGGCTCATCAGATGGCCGACTCTGCCGGACAACAGACGGGGGTGCAAATTGGATGGATGCTGACAACGGATTGCCATTCGGACGATATATTACACGAATTACTATTCACCCCAGTGATTCATCGGTTGTTTATGCAACGTATTCCGGTTATGCTACTGGCCAGCATGTTTTCCGAACGTGTGATGGCGGCAGTAGTTGGACAAATATCAGCAGTAATCTCCCGGATATTCCTGTCAACGCGATCGCCATTAATCCGGTACCACCGTACAATCTTTATGTCGGCACTGATCTGGGAGTGTTTGAATCGCCGGACGATGGTACAACCTGGCTGGTTGCCAACAATGGGTTGGCGAATGTAGTGATACAGGATTTATTTTTCCATACTGATAAATCAGGCAATTTTCAACTCGTTGCTGCTTCTCATGGTCGCGGTATGTTTATTACAGTTTCATCGGTTGTTCCCGTGGAATTATCTCAATTTCAGGCAGAAAATTTAGGACGTATTGTTACACTCGAATGGCATACGGAATCAGAAACAAACAGTGTATGTTTTGAAATTCAGCGTCAATCGGATTCGACTGGATTTGCCACCATTGGAACGTTGCCTGCCGCCGGAACAAGTACAGTTCATCAGGAGTATCATTTCGTTGACCGAAAAATCGAACGGCCGGGAAATTATACCTACCGATTAAAACAGATCGACACCAACGGTGGTTACTCATTTTCAAAACAGGTGGATGTCGATTTGAGTCATGCGTTCAAACAGCTAAAATTGTGGCCGAATTATCCGAATCCGTTTAACGCAACAACAATGATACGCTACCAAATCCCAGAGCCACAGCACGTTCAGGTAAAAATATTTAATGTGGAAGGACAACTGGTAAAAAAAATTCTGGATGAATACCAGCATGCAGGTATACATACTATTCCCTGGAAAGCTGGAACAATCCCAAGTGGTGTGTATTTGTGTTGTATCACTGCGAATAACATGCAACAAACATTAAAAGTTATGCTTACTAAATAATATAACAGGTTTGAAATAAAATTTCAAATTTGAACGGTTTATTGAACTAAAAACCAATTTTAGTCTTGCTTTTTCTGTGGGAGATCGTTATATTTTAAACACTTTTATTAGTCGCTGTAAATATGGAAATATGTAAAGACATATTCGAATTATCTTATAAATTGCAACGAATACCACATGAAGACGACGCTGCGAAAAAATTCCATTCTTACATTTATAATTGTTAGTTGCATCATTGCTTTAGCCTTTGGTATTCGCTATTTACATTTGGTCGGAGATCCTCCTGTCGCTGATATTTCCCGTTCCGGCGTTTTTTACATGGATGAGGGAACCTATGCACATAATGTCGTTAATAAAATTTTGTTTGGTACATGGTTCATCCCAAATGAATATAACGCCATTGCGAATACCCCGGTATTTTCGATATTTCAATATATTGTTCTGAAATCGTTTGGCGTTAGCCTTGTTTCGCTTCGAACGGGTGGAATTCTTTATGCAATTCTATTCCTGCTGATTCTTTGGGTAACACTCCGAAATATGAATCCGTATGGTGCTCTCCTGGCATTGGTGTTAGGCAGCATAAATTACTTCCTGTTTATTTATAATCGTCTTGCCCTGCTGGAAAATATGTTACTATTAGTCCTTATGTTGATTACGTTGTTCTTGTTTTTTTACATGCGACGGCAGCAGATAATCTGGCTTATCAGCGCTATTATATTGTTTTGGGCCGGTTACTTCATTAAAGCAACGATATTATTTTTCTTGCCACTTATTATCTTAACTATCATATTGCAACCACTTCCATTACGTCGTAAATTAAAACATTTGTGGGTATATTTTTCGGTTTCGAGTATTATTTTGGTTTTACTCTATTTTATATGGGTGAAACCATTTGCATTTGATTGGCAGTATTTTCAGGCACGAAATATTCACAGAATGATCGGCAAATCAACACCCATTTTGCTGATTAACTATGGGCGTTATCTTGTTAATCTGAAATTATTCCAATTTATGCCTGTTATGTATACAATCGCACTTTTTTATATTGGCATTTTAGGAACAGAATTCTTCAACAAAAAAAAGCTGCCATTTTGGGATTGGTATTTTGTCGCCTGGTATTTTTGCGGTATTTTGTTTCTTGGATTTTTTGCGTATTCGCCGCCGCGATTTTCGTTGATTCTCATGCCGGCTTTATTAGTACTGATGACCCGATTTTTTATCCGCACATACACGCGAGATATTAGTCTATCCCGTCGTGCATTGCTTGGGATATTTGTTCCCCTAGGCGTTCTCATTCTTTGTCAAATTGGGTTTGGGATATTTCGAATTATCGCCTACGATACCATTTATTTGAGCTGCTTTTTACCGCTTTTATCGATTCCTGCACTGATTGTGTTGTTTTATCTACAACGGAATAAAACGTCAGCTCCACGGATAGTGTTTGGTTTAATCGCATCAATTCTAATAATTAATGCTGTACAAATTTTTGAATACTTTCACACAATAAAATATTCGTATTATACGGCAATTATGGATATGAAAAAAGTGATTGAAGCTCAACATCAACCGGAAAATATTTTGATGGGGGATATCGCTTCCCTTGTTTCAATCGAATTACGGATGAAAGCCGTAAATATTAATTTTCGAAGTGATACAGAAGTAAATCGAATTCTCCAGAACGAACCGAATTTGATGATTTTGCAAGACAAAAAAGAACTGGATCGGCTGACACACAAATTGCCAGATTACCTTAGTAATGTCCAGCTTATTAAAACATATAAAATACTCGATAATTATGTAACAAACGATGATACATATTTCTATCGTATTCAACATAACCATGAAAAATCGAAAATGGCAGCATTCGGATCGGATAAAAAGCAGGAGAAATCGGTTCAATGAATTTGGAAATAATGGGCATTCTGTTATCTTTTGCTTTTGTGTTCCTGTTAATTCTTTGTGCGACAATTGTTCAAAAAATGCTTAAACTGAGTTCTGAATTTAGTCGAAAAATAATTCATATTGCTGTCGGGAACTGGGTGCTGCTTGCATACTACTTTTTCAGCAACTGGTTGATGGCAAGCATTGTTCCCGCTGCTTTTATTGTCATAAATTATCTCTCCTATCGCTATAAAATTTTCAAAGCGATGGAACTGGATGACAAGAATCCGGGCACGGTTTATTATTCGATATCGTTGACAATATTGACTGTACTAACGTTTTATTTTTCGCCCGTTCTCACGCTACCGTATCTTGGAATAATGGCAATGGTTTGGGGTGACGGATTCGCCGCAGTGATTGGCCGAAAATATCCGATTAAAATATTACGAGGCGTAAAATCGTTAGGTGGCATGTTGGCGTTTATTATATTTACTTTCGCGGCGTCTGTTGTTTACCTTATATTGATCCGACCTCAGGATGATGTAGGATTCATGCTGGCAACAGCCGGGACGATTGCTACCGGAGGTTCGGTAATTGAACTTTATTCCATGAAAAATATTGATAATTTAACCGTCCCGCTTGGGATTGGAATTGTGTTAGGGTTTTTGGAAATTGGAAAGGTGTTTGTATGAGTTTTAATAGCCGATTGGCTCAAATATGTCAGACAAAGAAAAGTTATGTATGCGTTGGTTTGGATGTTGATATTGAGAAAATGCCGGCATTTTTACGGTCAGAAGCTGATCCACTTTATGTTTTTTCGAAAGCGATTATTGAAGCGACTGCCGATTATGTTGCCGCATTTAAAATTAACATTGCGTTTTTCGAAGCCTATGGTAAAGCCGGTTGGGATGCGCTTGAACGAATCGTCGCCTCACTCCCGGAAAACGTCATTCGGATCGCTGATGCCAAACGCGCCGATATTGGCAATAGTTCACAACGTTATGCTCACGCTTTTCTCCATGCCATGCCATTTGACGCGATTACGGTTAATCCATATTTGGGGTATGATTCGGTCAAGCCGTTTATTGAAAATACAGATAAGGGTGCGTTTATTTTATGCATTACATCAAATCCTGGCAGCAATGATTTTCAACATTTTAATAATGGCGATGAGCAACTATTTGAAAAAGTAGCGCGAACGGTTTCGCATTGGAATACACTAGAGAACTGTGGTTTGGTAACAGGCGCAACACATCCTGAAGAACTGGCTCGTGTCCGGCAATTGGCTCCAAACCTGCCATTACTAATACCCGGCATCGGCGCTCAGGGCGGCGATTTGGAACTATCAGTTAAAAATGCCTTGACAAGCGCCAACGATAAGGCATTATTTAATTCAAGCCGGGGAATAATTTATAGTGCGTCGGATCACTCGTTCGCTGAAAAAGCCGGAAAAAGCGCTGGCGAACTGCAGCGTGCTATAAATAACGCGTTAATATTTTAGTGAGGAGAAATCCGTGGAACATGATGACGTTTTAGAATTATTTCGGAAAAGCGGAGCATTTCTAGAAGGACATTTTTTATTGACATCAGGATTACATAGCCCGCATTATTTTCAATGCGCCAAAGTGTTGCAATACCCAAATTCTGCGCAAAAACTATGTTGGGAAATAGCCAACCATTACATGACCAAAAAAATTTCCGTCGTTATTGGTCCTGCTATTGGCGGCATTGTTGTTGCACAAGAAGTCGCCCGTCTAATTAATGCTCGTGCGATCTTCGCTGAACGTCAGGACGGGAAAATGACTCTCCGGCGCGGATTTGAGTTGCTACCGGAAGATAGAGTACTTGTCGTGGAAGATGTCGTAACGACTGGTGGATCGATTAAGGAAGTTATCGATCTTGTAAAGGAAAGCAGTGCGTCGCTGCAAGGAGTCGGTTTTATTGTAGATCGTACTCAGGGCAAAGTTCAATTTGACTGTCCGAGTTTTTCGTTATTGAAAATGGATGTTATTACATTTTCGTCACAAGAGTGTCCATTATGTAATCAAAACCTTCCCTTGGTGAAGCCAGGAAGTCGGAAATTACCTGTAACCTCTTAAAAATTTTTGTAATATCATTTTTTTTTCTTGACATAAGTTCTGAATAATCGTATCTTAAATTAATTTAATTAAAATATCTATTTTTATATATCACTATGACAATAAGGCCCAGCTTTTTGAAAGCTGGGTTGTCTTGTTATATAAGAAGTATTGTTTTATTTGAAGATTAATACTCCAGGCAGTTTTTTTAACGGAATTAGATAAGTTAATAATTTATCTGAAAACAATGAGATATGTTGTTATAAAAATGTTGGTACGATTCTTGAATGTAGCGATACATGGGAGAAGATATGTCAAATAGCCCTTTAATAAAAAGGCTAACAAAAAAGAAAATATTAGTTTCGGATGGGGCATGGGGGACACAGTTGCAGCAGCAAGGTTTGGCTGCAGGTGAGTGCCCGGAGGCCTGGAATTTGACGCATCCCGAAAAAGTTGAAGCTGTCGCGCGTGCCTATGTGGATGCCGGATCGGATATTATTTTAACCAATACTTTCGGTGGTTCGCGATTTAAGCTTGAACAATATGGTCTGGCAGATAAAACAAGTGACATAAACCAAATTGCAGTAGAATTATCCCGAAACGCTGCAAAAGCAAATACGTTTGTTGTTGCATCGATTGGCCCGACAGGAAAATTTGTGGAACCTCTCGGAGATGTTACACCGGATGCCATGATGGCTGCATTTCGTGAGCAGGTAGCGGCACATGTTGTTGGTGGTGCAGATGCGATATTAATCGAAACGATGTCTGATTTGACAGAAGCTACTCTGGCAATTCGTGCTGTAAAAGCAGTATGCTCATTACCAGTACTAACGACGATGACATTTGAAAAGGGAAGTAGTGGCTATCGAACGATGATGGGCATCTCTGTGGAACAAGCGGTAACTACATTATCCGAAGCAGGCGCCGACGTAATCGGGACAAATTGTGGTAATGGTATCGAACAAATATGTGAAATTATCGCTGAAACGCGCTCTTTCACAGATAAATTTTTAATCGCTCAACCAAATGCCGGTAAACCGAAACTGGTTGGTGAGGAAACGATATTTGAACAATCCCCGGAAGAATTTGCAGCACATGTTCCAAACCTCATTCGGGCTGGAGCAAATATAATTGGTGGCTGCTGCGGCACAACTCCGAATCATATACAAGCAATTGTGGACGTTGTCCGCAAATTCTCTAAATCGAAGGAGATTGGGTGAGCGATTTACCAAAACACACAATTTGCATAAAACCGTTAAATGATACGATCGAAGTGGAATCCGGCATAACTCTCCTCGATGCCATTCGAAATACTAATATATCGATTTCCGCTGATTGCAATGGTAGAAGTAAATGTGGGAAATGTAAAGTAAAAATTCTAAATCAATCTCAACTATCACCAACTCCGGCAGAATTACTACTATTAACGGAATATGAGGTTGAAAATGGATTCCATTTGGCATGCGAAGTTCGTGTAGACAGGGATTTTGACATCCAACTGCCTGATGTAAAAGAATTGGCCAATAAAAACCGGATGGCAGCAATTCAAAATGTTGATATTAAAATCGACAGCCATTTGAAAAAGGAATATGTGTCGCTTACGAAACCGGATCTTGATAATCAGGTGGACGACCTGCTCAATCTTGAGCTAGGTCTGGGACTTGAAGCCGGGAAGCTTCGCATACCACTATCGATATTGCAAGGACTGCCGTCAATATTACGAAAGAATAACTATAAGGTCACCGTTGCCATTTCTGGCGATCTGGTTATTAATATTGAGCCCGGCGATACAACATTACGCAGTTTTGGAATCGCATTTGATTTGGGTACGACAACAATTGTAGGCACACTAATCAATCTGCGAACGGGACAGGATGTTGCAGTCGGTGTGCGATCGAATCCCCAGCATGTCTATGGGGCTGATGTCATTTCCCGTCTTGAAGTATCAGTCAATGAGCCGGGGGGGCTGAATAAACTGCAAAAAATGGTTATTGCAACCATTAATGAAATTATAGATGAATTAACGCGGTCGGCTGAAGTCCATTTTCGAGAAATTTATGAAATTGTGATTGCGGGTAATCCCATTATGAATCATATTTTTCTCGATGTGAATCCACGGTATCTTGGTGAAGCACCATTTATCCCGACATTCAGGGAGTGTCCGTCCTATTCAGCAGAAGAATTGAATCTCTCGTTGCTTCCGAAAGTACCTGTATTTTTTTTACCTAACATTTCAGCCTATGTTGGTGGAGATATTACAGGATTCATTTTGGCATATAATCTGCATGAGCGTTCAGAAACATGTCTTGGTATCGATATAGGGACAAACGGTGAAATTGTCTTGTACCACGCTGGCAATGTATTGACATGTTCGGCTGCAGCGGGACCTGCGTTTGAGGGGGGCCACATTAATTGTGGAATGCGTGCTACCGAAGGCGCAATCGAGAAAGTTGTATTGGATGATGACCAGATATATTTACAGGTTATTGAAGATGCTGAACCTCGTGGTATCTGCGGTTCCGGGCTTATCGATGTGATTGCCGAGATGCTGAAAATGGGAATCATCAATCAAAACGGGCGATTAAAAAATCGTGATGAGATCGATAATCTCTGGTATCGTGAGCGAATTATTGAGCACGAAAAAGGAAATCGATTTATTCTTGTTTCAGCAGATGATATGCAGGCACATGAACCATTAGTGGTCACTCAAAAAGACATTCGGCAATTTCAACTTGCGAAAGCGGCTATCGCGGCTGGTATTAAGATTTTATTTCACGAAATGGCAATTGATATTACGGATTTAAACAATATTTATATTGCCGGTGCTTTTGGTGCTTATATTAACAAATATAATGCACAACGAATCGGATTATTACCGTCGATCGATCCGAATCAAATCCAATTTGTAGGGAATGCTGCCAGTGCAGGGGCGAAAAAATACCTGTTATCGAACGACGCGCGGCATAATGCTCGTCAAATTGTGCAGCGAGTAAAATATATTGAATTATCTCGACGGAAAGATTTTCAGGACGAGTACACGGAGGCGATGTTTTTTCAAGCCAGTGATCTAACGGAGGAAAAGCAATAGATTGTTGATATCATTGCTTGAGGAGTAGAAAAAAATTTCTAAAAAAAGTATTGAATTCCGATAAGTTTGGGTGGTTCTTACAAAATTTTAATTTTTCACTTGACATTACCAAAGTAATTTTATATATTTAATAACACCTAATTTATTGCTCACCAGTGGAATGACCTACTTAAAAATGGATATTTTGCTGCTCCCTTTGAGATGTTGGTGTAATACATCAAAATGAGGAGAAAGGTATGCGGGATAAAAGGATAAAGCTGATTTACTTCTCAATGAAGGGATCGGAAATTAAGTACATTGAACTTAGCTGGAAAAAAGTGTTCGTACTTGCGTCAGCTTTATTGGTATTTCTCTTCATATTTGTTGGGTCGATCATAGGTCTTTTCACTAATTATTATCATGATTTTCAAAATGAGTCCCTGGACAGAGTCAACGTAACGCTAAGGACTCAGCTGCAGGAAATGAAAGAAAAAGTGCAGCGGGTACAAACAAAAATGGAGGAATTAGAGGAAAGCGATGATGAAGAACGCCTGATCGCCGGCCTGGATAAGATCGACAAAGATATGAGGAGCGTAGGGGTTGGTGGATACGATTATAGTTTTGCCGAAGAGCTGGCAGTATTCTCCAAAGATACGAGGGAGGAAGTATCAGACACATGGTCTTTAATTGACCAGTTGGAGAGACGGGTTAAGCTGTTAACGGAAAGTAAGGTGTATATCGAACAGAAATACAGTGAAAATCTCGAGAAATGGGAACATACACCTTCTATTCGCCCTGTACGAGGCGGCCGTATTACAGATGAGTTCGGCTTGCGGCCACATCCAATACTCGGAAAAGTCATTCCACATGAGGGAATTGATATTGCTGCGCCTATCGGCACACCGGTAAATGCGGCTGCGGCTGGAGTTGTAAAAAGTGCTAAAAATACGTATACAGTGAATAAAGGGTACGGCAAAGAGATTCGAATTGTTCACGATAATGGGATTGAAACCCGGTATGCACATCTTAACAATATTTACGTAAAACCCGGGCAACGGGTTAATCGTTGGGATGTCATAGCTACTGTTGGTAATACCGGACGTAGCACTGGACCTCATCTCCACTATGAGGTCATAGTAGACAGGAGACCAGTCAATCCTGTTCAGTTTTTCCTTGAATAATTTAAATCTTATATCCACAGAAGCTTGGTGAGCATTTGCCCTCTGGTTATTACCAGAGGGCTTTTTTATTAGAATCTCTAAAATATGTCTTGTTTTTTTTCCGTATTCACAGTATATTTCTGGTAAATGAATACAATGAGATCGTGGTGAGTGATATGAGTTATACACAATTGCTTGAAGGTATTACGCAGGATATGGTTTCGATTCTTGATCAGGAAAGTACGAATGGTGAAGGCTGGAATTACTACAGCAACGGACGCATTGTTCATGCGTCGGTTTATCAAAATGAGATATCCGGAACGTTGCGTGAATTGCGTGACGATATTTGTGTCAAAATAAAAATCGATGAAAATGAGATACACTATTCGTGCAATTGCAATACTGAAGAAGGAATTTGCGTACATATTGTCGCATTGCTTTATTCATGGGTTTTTGACAACGAAGAATTTGTCAACATGAATAATATTATTAACGAACTTGAGGAATTTGACAAGGATTCCTTGATAGATGTCGTGGAACGATTATTGCTTAATGACCCTCAAAACATTCGATTTCTTCAACCTGAAAATAGTTTCGAGTATCCCGATCCGTTGGATGGTGAAGAATAGAATGACTTCGTGTTTCTCCCGAGTATTAGAGGAGTATGACATTCCCCATATAAATTTCATACGCTATTACCGCTGTGAAATATTAATTTGCGTTATTAAATATAATTAACATATTGACGATATATAGAGCATAAAATTAGTAAAATCTGCATGCAACACAGGAGTTCTACATGAAGTACAACTGGCATAGAATACAATTTGCTATAATGAGCCTGGTTATTGTTTTTGCAGGATATTGCAATAGCGTTGCACAAAATGAAAATTTCCCTCTGCCGGAAAGCCTGAAACCAAATGTAAAATTTTGGATTGGTGTATATGCGAAATATACGAGCGATCATATCGTTATTCATGATAATGTGCGTATGGATATTATTTATGAAATCGTAAATGTGGATACATTGTTTCCTGAAAGTGTAGACTATTCTGATAAAATGTTGTGGAAGCGTATTGAAACCATTAAAGATAAATACCGAGATATTTTATTGAAACTTGCAAGAATGAATGTTTCATACCCGGAATCGTTGTCCGAAAAGGAACGCCAGGTGTATCAACTTTTTGGTACCAATCCGTCTCCGGTGGAATTTCGTGTTGCGGCTGATCGGATTCGCGGGCAGCAAGGACTGAAAGAGCAATTTTTGGAAGGACTTATCCGATCGGGAAGATATTTGAAATTTATGGAAGAAACGTATAAAAAACATGGATTGCCGCTCGAATTGACGGCATTGCCTCATGTTGAATCATCTTTTAATAATTCTGCATATTCCAAATTCGGTGCAGCAGGACTTTGGCAATTTACTCGAAGCACCGGACGGCAGTATTTGAAAATTGATTATACGGTGGATGAACGTTTTGATCCTGAAAAAGCTACTGAATCTGCTGCAAGATTGTTGAAACGCAATTACCAGACTTTGGGATCGTGGCCATTAGCTTTAACCGCATACAACCATGGTGTGAATGGGATGAAACGTGCCATCCAGCAGGTGGGCTCTGACGACATCGCCGAAATAGTTCAAAAATACAAAGGTCGGAGCTTTAAATTCGCTTCCCGAAATTTTTATGCTGAATTTCTCGCCGCTTTGCATGTATCTCGCAACTATACGACGTATTTTGGAGACGTGGATTTTCATCAACCAATCGATTATACTGTGCTCGAAGTACCGTCATACATGAGAATATCAACAATTACTGATAAACTTTCTGTGACGATCGATGATATTAAGATTCTAAATCCCTCACTGAGAAGAAGTGTACTCCAATCTGAGCGCATGTTGCCGAAAGGATTTAAATTGCGGATACCTGATCGGGATGGTATTGATATTGATGGATTCTATGCACATATTCAGAATAATGAGAAGTTCGATCGTCAGTTGACGAATAACTGGTATAAAGTTCGGCATGGTGATAATCTCCAAAAAATCGCCAAACAATTTTCGACATCGGTTAATCAACTACTTGCTTTAAACAATGATATTGAAGATATTCACACAATTTATGTAGGGCAAGTGCTAAGGGTGCCTGAAGGTGGCGATACAGAATTAGCCTCTAATGATGAACCTATGACTCCGATACAAACTGATGTGGTCGCAACGAATCAGATTAAAAATGAACCCGAGCCGGTTTTGGAAACAACAAATCAATCGACTCCGCCGACAACTGTGGCGGCTGATGTCAAGTGGTACCAGGTTCGGTGGGGAGATAGCCTTGAACAAATTGCCGCTCGGTTTAATATGAGTATTGACGATTTAATGTCACGAAATCAAATAGCTGACAAAGATCAAATTTTTGTCGGGCAACTACTGAAGCTGTTTGATGATATACCTGAAGTGAACACTGAACCGGCATTAGCGTTTCAGGACGCGGATAGTAATGATGAATTCATAGAAGAAACGCCTGAACTTGAATATTATACTGTCGTAGATATGGATGCATCGATTCCCAATCCCGTAAATCCGGAACCGATTGACGAACCGACCAGTAATGGTAGCTGGCATACGATTGCACGGGGTGAAACGCTGGAAAAAATAGCGCAGCAATACCAGGTCAATTTTGATGACCTAATGGCAATTAACAATATTGAAAATAAAAATTTGATACGAGCCGGACAAACATTAATTATCCCTGATGCACGGGTACCGCAACCAGATGAAATAGATAATATTTCGGAAATAAAAACCAAAGGCTATTATGTCGTTACTCCGGGGGATAATCTGGAAAAAATTGCTCAGAAGCTGCAAACGACAGCCCTGGAGTTGGCTCGGATTAATAACCTTCGGAATCAGGATCAAATTCAGATTGGACAAAAGCTTTTAATCCCGGATCAATTAACGACATATGCGTCGTTAGTTACGGTCGATATTCCCCAGAATAATCTTGTTGCTGAGCAGGTTGGAATTAACGAAAACTCTGACAATGCCCAGTCATTTCAACAGAAAGTGGAACGAACATCCGATCCGAAGGTTGACTATATCTTTGTGATGCCTGAAGAAACGTTAGGACATTTTGCGGATTGGCTGGAAATTCGAACTCAGGAATTGCGGAATATCAATGGTCTGAAATATAGTCATGAAATTCAGCTCGGTCAAAAAATAAAAATTGTTTATTCAAACGTGTTGCGTGAAGAATTTGAACAACGGCGAATGGAATATCACCGGGTCATTGAAGAAGATTTTTTTGCATCATTCCGAATTGATAGTGTGCAAACACATCTACTTCGTAGTGGTGAAAATATTTGGCAGTTATGTAATGATGTTTATGAAGTGCCATATTGGCTGTTCATCAAATACAATCCGCACCTCAATATCAATCGGTTACGCAATGGGGAGAAAATAAATATTCCTATTATTTCCGAAAAATCAGTTGCCTCAACAGATTAAAAGTAATTTTTTCAATTATATCTTTTTTAAGTAATCCAAATTTTTATGACCTAAACAAGGGCAGTCTATTACTGCCCTTTTTTTATGGCTCTATGATAATTCATTTGCTAGTCCGCACAAATTCCCGCGATTGATTTGTTACTTTTTTGAAGTTTTTATTAAAGATTTTATTTCCCATACCGATCATACTAATGAAGATGTCGGATTTAAAGTTACTAATTCACTAAAATCCCTAACAAAACAAAGGAGTGCTGGTATGGGACAGCAACAACTCTTACTCATCGTGTTGGGTGTTATCATCGTTGGAGTCGCCGTTGCCGTCGGTGTAACGCAGTTTAAAAGCAGCGCCGTCGATTCAAACCGTCAGGCAGTCATTGGTGATTTGATTAACCTGGCTGCAAAAGCACAACGATACTATCGTACACCAACATCTCTTGCCGGTGGTGGACAAAACTTTCAAAACTTCTATCTCTCTGCTACGGACACAGGGAACGCTAATGGTAGCTACAGCATAACAACCACTGCACCAACCGCCCTTACGAAAGTGGCTGGAAGTATGACAGCAGTTAGTTCGTCTGCATCAACAATTTACATTGTTGGCTGTGGAAATGAACTTGGTAATGATGCTACCAATGAAGTGAAAGCGTACGCAACCGTTACGGCGGACAATATTACAACTGTGATACTGAACTAACACGGTGTTTAAGTTTTTATTGACGTGAGGCATTGCAAGATGCCTCACCCTATTCAAGCTTGGCAAGTAACCTTTTACAGGCCCCGATTGATATAGAGAATGTACTACACAACGTAATCCTGGATAATACGATAATATAAATTATCCAGGAGTTATGGTCACGAAATTTACGATGGTTCTTCGTAAATTGGGAGTGGCGAACAAAAGCTGGTGAGGGCGGGACCATCAATGATGGTAGCAGTTTGAGGGATGCTTTTGCTTGTAGTCGTCTTATTAATTGGCGCTGTTCGTGGTTACTTTTTTTTTGAAATTGAGAATTATGCTAGTCAATACCAGCAAAACTGGTGATGTATTTTTCTTATCCTGAAATTTGGTGATTAAAATGCCCGATTTTCGTTTTGATGGAACAACAATGAATGGCCGGCCAGTAGTTGGAACAATCACTGCTGATAATTTAAGTGCGGCAAAAAAGAAAATTAATCAACTTGCGGAGAAAAAGAAAGTCAAAATTACGCAGGTTTTGAAGCGTCGGACATTCATGTACAAAGTAAAAAAAGAGGGAGAAAAACCAGTCTCCGGCGAACAGAAGGCATTTACAAAGGAAGAAGTTCGACAGGCGTTAGTACGGTTAGGGTTTGAAGTACTTACAATTCAACCGAAAGTGTTGGATTTTAAATTAAAACCGCCAATGACCGATGTCGTTACGTTCGTTCGGGTGAGCTCTGACCTTATCCGTGAAAAATTACCCTATGCAGAAGTGTTGCAACTTTTAATTCAGGATATTCAAAATCCTACCCTGCGTGATGCACTTAAAGAGATTAATAATGATCTCCGTCAGGGAAGGGATAGTGAGGAGGCTTTTGTCCGCCAGGAAGGTGTACTCGGAAAATTTACAGCACGAATGTTAGGATTAGCTTCCAAGAGCGGTAATATGGCAGATATGTATGAAAGCACAGCCAAGTTTTTGGAACGGAACGCGGAATTCAAGAAAAATTTGAAAAGTGCGCTTATTATGCCGTTATTTACGTTGCTTATCTTGTTTGGAGCGGTCGGATTTTATGTGGCCTATATTTTCCCGGAAACTGCGAAATTGTTTGTCAAACTCGGAACAGAATTGCCGCCGATGACAACAGCAACATTAAAGCTTAGTGATTTTCTTATCAATAATATCGTTACAATTTTACTCATATCATTTGGCAGTATTGGTGGTGTTATCTACTTTTTTAGCACGCCAAAAGGAAAATTTCTGTTAGATAAGTATATGATAAAAATACCGGTAATGGGAACGTTAATTCACAAAACGACGATAGAAATTTTTTGTCGCGTTTTTTACGCGTTATATAGTGGCTCGGGTGAAAATGTGGATGCATTGCGTCTTGCGGCTGAAGCGTGTGGAAATTCGTACATGGAACACAGAATAAAAACCATCTCCATTCCCGAAATGCTTAGTAAAGGTCGAGGTTTGGTGGAAGCGTTGGAAGCAAGTGGTGTTTTCACGAAAACAGCGCTATCACGATTTCATTCCGGGGCCGAAACCGGAACCGTCCGTAAGTCGGCAGAACAGATTGCAAATTATTATGAGAAGGAAACAGTATACAAATTGAAAAACGCCGTGGATTTTGTACAGGTTATTATTGCGATGATAATTATGATGGTTATGACTGCACTCACGCTGGTTTCGTCTGAAACAGCAATGATAAGTCCGAAGTCGGCGATGTAAATGTCATGTGATTTGAGACTATTAAATGTGGATTTAAGAATGGGAATATAGAATTGAGATTGATGAAATGAAAGCTGCAAGTTAGATAATTTGAAATTTTACGTTTTCAACTTTTATTTCAAGATTCTTACGCTATAGCGCCCAATATGAACGGGGATAGATGCAATGTCAGTGGATTTTGATAAAATAGGCAATACGTTACTCGAAAAACAACTTGTTGATAGAGAGACGTTGATAAAAGCGGCGAAAGTCAAAGAGTTTGAAAAGAAGCGCAGCCTTGCGCAAATATTGGTTGATGACTATGCCATTGAACACGATACGGTTTTTAGTGAAGTTGCCAGTTTGTATGGCTTCCGAAAAATTTCATTGGCCAAGGAAAATATAAACAAGGGGCGAATTGAATTTATTCGGAAGATGTTCGAACCCTTACCTGAACCGCTACGCGAACAGATGCGTGAAGAGAAAATTCTTGTGTTACGTTATGATCCCAATCGCCCGTATAAAATTATCATCATCGCTGCCGATCCGACGAATCGGAAAATTCCCATGATCGCCCGGGTAATCGGCGCCAAACGCTATGAAGTTTGTTATGTGCGGCTGGATGAAATGCAATACTTGCTCGATCTTGTATTTCCTCCTCAAAATGAGTTTCTGGCCAATCTTGAAGATCAGGAAATTGAGATTGAAGAGAACGAATCTGAAGAAGATAATTTTGATGAAGCCGCAATCGAAGCAGAAATTAACAAGTCGATGCTTGTAAATCTTGTGGAGGGAATGCTGATTGAGGCGGTTCGTCGCGGTGTAAGTGATATTCACATTATTCCCAAAAATGCCCGAACAACGGAAATCCATTTCCGGGTGGATGGCAAACTTCAGCTCTGGCACGTTCAGGAGGGTGTTCGGCCTGAAGCCATGGCGGCAGTTGCAAAGGATAGATCAAAAAATATCGACCGATTTGAGCGTGAAGTCGCTCAGGATGGTTTTATCCAACGTAAAGTGGATGGGCACATGATCCGTTACCGCGTGTCGGTATTGCCGATTGTTGCCAGTGAATTTCAGTTTAAACTGGAAAGTATCGTTATCCGGGTGCTCGACGATCGCAAGGTCATCGCCGATCTCGACAAGTTGGGATTTCAGGGCAAAGCAAAGGAATATTTTATCAAAGCGATTTCCAAACCGCAGGGGATGATTATTGTAACCGGCCCGACCGGAAGCGGAAAATCAACGACATTAATGGCGGCGCTAAATTACATCATCAAGCCGGAAATAAATATTCTAACAGTCGAAGATCCGGTTGAATATATTATCAAAGGTGCGCGACAAATAAAAATTAGTGAGAAAAACGACTTCGAACGCGCCTTGCGGGCAATTTTGCGGCACGATCCGGATGTGGTAATGGTTGGTGAAATTCGTGATAAAATCACTGCCGAGACTGGTATTAAAATGGCTAATACCGGGCATTTAACGTTTTCCACGCTTCATACAAATGATGCCCCTAGCGCAATTTCCCGATTATATAAAATGGGCCTTGAGCCATTTTTGATTGCCTATGCAATTAATATTATTATCGCCCAACGATTGATTCGCAAGGTGTGTGATAATTGTAAACGACCGATAGAAGATTTGGATCCGGTCGTGCCCAAAAGCCTCGGTTTTACGGATGAAGAAATAAAAAACACAATATTTTATGAACCTGTGGGCTGTGATAAATGCAATAAAGGTTACAAAGGGCGTGTGGCAATTCATGAGGCGCTCTTTTTTTCCAAAGAAATACGGCGGATTATTTTCAAATCAGGCAATGAAATTGATGAAGAAAAAATCCGCGAAGCAGCGATCGCTGATGGCATGTTTACTCTTCGTGCATCGGGACGGGTGCGGGTAATGGCTGGGACGACGACACTGGAGGAAGTTGCCTATGCTACATCGGAGGATTAATTATGAATACCGGGCAGACTATTCTTGCGGTAGGTGCCATCTTTCTTATGTCGTTTACGATTATCAATGTCCATAGAGCACTTACCGTAAACGAAGGTGTACTTCATCAAACCCGATTTGGATTGGAAGCAGTTTCCCTCGTCACTTCCATTATCGAAGAAGCGTCACAACTGCCATTTGATGAAGTCAGTTGGGATTCCACAACACTATCCAAAGATGTCGACGATCTTACCAGACACTGGCTATTAGGCCCGGAATCCGGTGAGACAGATTATGCCACATTTGATGACTTTGATGATTTTAATGGCTATACATTTTCTGATACAACGCTACAAAATATTTATAATATTTCATGTGACGTTTTTTATATCTCGCCCGATCACCCAAATTTAAAAGAACATAACCGTACATTATATAAACGAATCACCGTGACCGTAACCAGTCCGTCAACCGCGGACACATTGAGTATGAGTTACATTCATGGCTATTGGTATTTTAATTAATAAAGTTCATTGTTTGGCGCTGTTTTTAGGTACCCTGACATAACGCGCGAGCGCCTGACTTCAAATAACCTTAAAGGTGCCTTATGAATACGATTCTCGATATCATTGGCGCAACGATGGTGGGCGGTATGTTAATGTTAATTGGCTTGCACTTGCTCGACACATCGACTCAACATTTTTATAATAATGGGGATGATCTTATTGTTCAGCAGAACCTTACCGGGATGACACATACTCTGGAATGGGATTTGAAGAAAATGGGCTACGGAATTCCGGAATGGGACTCCGTGGTACTTACTGCCGATTCTGCAGATTTAATATTTCGTAGTGATATTGATCGTGATAATACGATTGATACGGTTCATTATTATGTTGGTCCACTTTCGGATATGGCGCACACACAAAACCCGGACGATCGTTATTTATACCGGAAGGTAAATGGATTGCCGGCGAATGGATTTAAAGTTGGCGTTGTCACAACGTTTCGGTTCGATTATTTAAATCAGGATGGGAATGAACTTGATATGGGCATTCCTGCGAATCTGACGGCAGTAAAAATGGTGCGAATCACGCTAAAAGTCGAGAATACCGCTGTATATGGAAATGAAGTGAATCCGGATAAAAGCAAATATCAATCTGCATTCTGGCAACAGACACGTCTTGTTTCCCGAAATTTAAGGAGGTAATTATGGGAGGGCAGGCATCTCTTATCATGGTAATGGGATTTGCATATTTATTTTCCATATACCAGCTAAAAACCGGGAATGTGACTACTAACGCAGTAGAGAATTATGTTGAATATTATTCCCGAACTGTCTCGCATGAAATAGCCATGAGCGGGATGAATATCGCTGCGGCAAAAGTCTACGAAGATTCCAGCTATAGTACGAATCTTTCAGTGGATTATCAGGGCGGTAATTTGACGGTTGTATTTGGAACGGCAGGTGATACATTAGAAGTAAAATCGATCGGTACCTATAACGGACATAGTGATACAGTTATCGCCTACTTTGGATTTACTTCTACCGGAGGCAATATGTACCTGGAATTCACCATGTTTACTGCGATGGAAAACGGCTGTGCCTGGATTCCGGGAGATCAAGTGTGGGGACCAGTGCATACCAACGGCATAATTAATCATCAGAATAAAAACACTATTATTTTTAATGATAAAGTGACTGCCGGAAAAGGTATTGCTTCGCCCCCGAAATCGGCTAAAACGCAATTTCTAGGTGGATATGAAGTTGGCGTATTTTTACCTGAGATTACCAGTATGGGGACAATTAAAACAGACGCCACATCAGGTGGATATAATTTCCCGACGCCGAGCGACACGCTGAAATTGCAATTTGAATCAAACGGGAATGTTGTTGTTTACCGGAATTCGGCGGCACTGTATCCCGATCCCGGAGTTGCATTGACAACCCTCGCGCCAAACGGAGTTATTTATTCTGATGGGCCCGTTGAAATTTTAGGAGGTGTAGTTAATACTAACGCTGCGGGGGTAACAGTTGGAACGGCTACCGATATAATTCTGAGAGATGAATTTGTCTATGCCGATGATCCTGAATCAAACCCGGCATCGGATGACTTTCTGGGTGTGGTTGCTAACAACAATATGATTTTTGATAATACCACAAAGATCGATTGGAAAATTCAAAGCGCGCTTATGGCGATAAATGGTTCGATGGTGGCTGTTGATATGAACAAAGGTGGTACGTTTAATTACTATGGTAGTATTTACCAGAGTAGCCGCGGCACCGCGAAAATGTTCCATAGTTTCAATAAACTTTATAAACATGATGAACGATTTAACGGCCGTACTCTGCCGTCGTTTCCGGGGCCTGGTACCGGTAATCCGAAACCAAGATTATTAAGTTGGTGGGAATAGATTTTAACTTTCAAAGAAAGTAACTATTCAGTCACCTGTCATTCCGGTTCCCGCTTCTTTTCAGCGGGATACCGGAATCTCCTTCATCCAAACATAGTTATTACGAGATTCCGGCCCACAGGACTTCCCTGAGAAGCGGGTCGCATTCCTTCCGCAAAAAACGCGGAATCCAGTCGCAGATGCGCCTTGGCGTGCCGGAATGACATCACGCGTGAATAGATGCCAAAGAAATTCAATAACCATATTAACAATAAAACATAGGATCACCTAAGGAGCTAATAAAATGGGAGGCGGACAGACAATAATTACAATGGCGGCGCTCATTATGATTTCAGTAGCGATTCTTAATATTAATAAAACACTTACCAATTGTGATATTTCGTTGGCTCAAAATCGCTATCGACTGGAGGCGCTTTCGCTGATGACATCATACATTGAACAAACAGCACAATATTTTTTTGATGAAGCATCCACCGATACCAGTAGTGAAAAAAAACTTGCCGATTTCACCGCACCCAACAAATTAGGCTTTGATGTTGGTGATAATAATACACCGGATGATTTTGATGATTTTTGCGGATATACACGCGCTGATACCGGACGAAGCGGCGTTGTTTATAAAGATTCATTTCATGTGGAGTATGTCAAACTTAATGGCGATCAAATAATTCCATCTTCTATCAGAGAATATCACAAACGGATGTCAATATTTATAACCGATACGTATAATCCACCATTATTATACCGGACGGAAAATGGTGAACGAGTGCGTGATACTTTGAAAGTCAATTTCGTACAAAGCTACTGGTTCTATAATTAAACGGGATATTCCAAATGAATTCAATGCTTGATATTCTCGCTGGTATGCTCATCGGTGGAATGATTATGATACTCACGCTTACCGTTACGGAACGAGGCAATCGTGAGTTCTTCAATTACAATGCAGATGCAATTGTCCAGAGCAATCTGGCGCAAATTGCACATATCACTGAATGGGATTTGCGGAAAATGGGTTATGGAATAAAAGAAGCACAAACACCGACAATATTGCAGGTAGCTGAAGATGATCAATTGAAATACCTGACACATTTGAATGCCAGTACGGATCAGGTCGCTGATACAATTGAATATACAATAATCCCCGATGAAGTCATTGACTACGGGGATACGTCCTTGACCATGTACAACATTTACCGCAAAATCACAATTGCTGGTGAAACACCTGATGTGAATATGATTGGCAAAATCGGTAACGGAAATGTGTTTCGTTACCTTGATCAAATTGGTAATCCGGCGCCTGTTCAAATGGCTACGCGAATGGTCGAAGTTACGCTGGTTGCATTTAATCCGCGGGTTGTTCTGAGTCCCGATTTTGTTGCAGCGCGTTTGGATAGTGTGAACGGCGCGAAACAACGAAAAGAAGAATTAACGCGTTTGCTTCGGCCATCATTTTGGCGACAGACGCGACTAGTATCCAAAAATTTACGGCGTTAATAGGAGTACATTATGTTTGGAAAAGGAGTTCTTATCATCGTTGTTGGATTTGTCGCGTCATTTTCCATCTACCAATTAAATTTAAGCCGGTCGGTGATGTCGACAACAGATAATTTCAATTACTACTACACGCGTACGGTAGTTCATGAACAAGCGTTAACAGCTATGAATTTTGGGGTCAATAAAGTATGGGCAGACAATACGACGAACGCTAATTTTCAAATTGTAGCTAATCAGTGCACATCACAAGTACAAATTTACGAAGTTGGGCTTGATACTGTTAGAGTTTGTTCGAATACATGGGGGCATGCATTCGATAATGAATATTATGCCCAACATAACAAAGCAAAAAAAGTTCAGGATTCAGTTGTCGCGATATTTTCATACAAGCAACCAATCTCCCGTTATTTTTGGTTCACAAACCATGAAGCCGGAGTGTATTGGATTTCCCAGGATACAGTTTGGGGACCAATTCACACGAATCACATTTTAAATACAAATGGTGATCCCGTATTTTATGGCAAAGTAACGGCATATAAAGGTATCGCACCAAATCCCACAGCCAAAGGTTGCAAAGCAAAATTCTATGGCGGCTGGGAAGTCGGTATCAAAAATGAGGTCCCAACGGATATGAGTCCGCTTATTAACGCAGCAACAACCGGAAATGGTGGCGCAGCGGTGAATACAAAAAGCTTGTATAACACCGAAACGACATTCGAGTTTCTGTCGAATGGGGATATTATTCGCACTGTTGGCGCCGGTGTGGCTGATACCGTTTCATTGACAGATATTGCCCCCACGGGTGTAATTTATAGTAGCAAGGATGTTCATGTTAAAGGGACACTTAACGGACAACTCACAATTTATTCTGATGATGATATCTTCATCGATGATAATTTACATTATGCCATTGATCCTAAGGTCGATCCGACGTCCGAAGATATTTTAGGCCTTGTTGCAAAAGATAATGTTGTTATCACAAATAATTCAGCCAACAATTCAGATGTTGTTATTCAGGCAAGCATTATGGCCGTAAACGGTTCTTTTACCGCACAGGATTATAGTGGCCGTCCGGTAGCCGGAGCAATCCATCTCACCGGAAGCGTCATGCAAAACAATCGTGGTCCGGTTGGCACGTTCAGCAGTTGGTCCGGCTCGATTACGCATGGTTTCAGTAAACGTTATTATTTTGATCCCCGACTGTCTTCTATATCTGCCCCATATTATCCTTATGTCCGCAACCTTCATTTGGTTTCCTGGTGGGAATAACCATAATTCTTTCATCATAATTGAAGATTGTATAAAATCAGCCGATAAAAAATTGAACCTTGTTTATATTTCAAATGAATCGAAAAGACAGGTCAAAAAAATTGAGGTTGATTCATGCCGATAAATCCTAAAATTCTACAAGTCGGAAAACAACTACTTTCTCAATTAGCTGCCAAAATTCCTGCAACTGTATTTGGTATTGAAAAACAGAAATACATTGGTTTTGATATCGTTGGAACCCTGAGCAACGACCATAAGCTGATTCTCATTAAATTTATGAACAGTATCCTGCTGCGCATGCGTGAGGTGGAGGCATCGGATGTCGACCTTGGTGGCTGGGCCTCAAAAAGCGCGGTTTGGTTCCGGATTCATGGCGATAAAAAGCCGTTTAAAGAATTCGGCGCATTTACGATTGATGAGTGCAGCATTCTTATACAAAGTTTAGTGATGGAATCCCAACGAACGGAATTGTATGAAAATCGTAACCTCGATTTTTCCTATTCCTTCGATGTCGGAAACAACGGTACAGTCGCCCGTTACCGGGCCGATGCCTATCTCGATCTGGATTCGTTGGCGTTGAACATGCGTGCAATCAATACACAAATTCGGCCATACGAAGGTTTTGGCTTCGATAATCATGTAACACGAATTGTCAGCCTGGCACATACAAAAGAAGGTTTAATTCTTGTCACCGGCATTACTGGCTCTGGTAAAAGTACCACGCTCGATGCGATCGTTGATTTGAATAATCGAACCGTGGATGCTCACATCATTATAATTGCCTCGCCGGTTGAATTTGTGCACGAATCAAAACGCTGTATCATTCGGCATCGAGAGGTTGGGCGCGATACCCAATCGTTCAAAAAAGGCACTATTGAGGCATTACGGCAGGACCCGGATATTATCATCATTGGTGAGATGCGCGATCCGGATACGATTATTTCCGCGCTGGAAGTTGTGGATTCCGGGCACAAGGTTTTGTCCACTTTACACACGTCGTCCGCAGTGGAAAGTGTCGACCGTATTATCGCGGAAGTGCCACCGGTAGAACAGGAACGCGTCCGTTCCCGGCTATCGGACGTCTTGCGTTGCGTTATTTCTCAAAAACTGGTACCCACTCGCGACGGCCGTCGTGTATTGGCCAAAGAAGTGATGGTGGTGACGCCATCGGTACGGGCGGCAATAAAAAATAATAATATTAATGAAATATATCAGATGATCAGCGAAGGTAGCAAAGTGGGAATGAACACGATGGAACAGGATCTGAAACGCCTGTACCTCGAACGAAAAATTGCAATTGAAACGGCATTTAGCTATGCCAATAATAAACGGCGAATGCAACAACTCATTCAGCCGATGTAGAATTAATAGGGACTGGTGAATGTTGAGTTTTATGTTTTAAAAGGTGATAACCGTAATAGTTCAGCAGTCTCAGGAACACAGCACACCAACCGGGAACGCTAAACTTTGAACATCTGAACAGATACTAATAATCTGATTTAAACTTCAACACTCAACCTTCAAAATTTCATCATATGGCCAAAAAGAAGAAAAAAACAAAAGTCCAGGGAAAACTGGCAATTGGTATCTGTGTCGATGGATTGTATCTTCGAGTTGCCTGTCTGCTCAAGCGTAAGGATGGCATCCACATTATTGATGCGCAGAATGTTGCCCTGGCCGGCCCAATCGAATCGGCAGAAAATGCTCATGCACAGGCAGAAGGGTTGGGACTGGAATGCCTGGCAGGAGAGAGTTTCGATCTTGAAAGCGATGATCTCGACGGCTCTGCACTGGATTTGAGCGCTGAATTTGGAGAGGTTGAATCCAATATTAAAGTCGATAGCAAAGGCAATTTATCCGGGCCAGCGAAAACGTCCAATATCAGCGAAAAATCCTTCGAGATGAGTCTACCGGACGACGAGGGCGATAATGATGCAGATGCCATGCCGATCGACCTGGAATTTTTGCTGGAAGAGAACGAAAATTCACCGCTGACATCAGAAGACAGTGATAACATGTCCGACGGAAACGGATTTGAGATGCTGGATATGGACATGGAAATGGAGATGGAGCCGGAAGGTGACGATATTGCCATCGATATTTCTGATTTCGAAGATGAAGAAGATGAAGGCACGGAGACCGATCTGCTCGCGAATCTTGAAGATGACGCACTTGATGTGACATCACTCGATATTACGGATGAATTAAAAAATGAGCGGATAGCCCAGGCAAAACGCATTGCGAACAAAGAAGACAATGCCTCAATCTTAATGAACCTGCTCAACCGTTATCCCGGACGTAATTTTGAAATAGCAATCAGTTTGCCTGAACCGCAGATCTACTATTCATACTTCGAATCTGACTGGGGATTAAGCGGCCGCAAGTTAAAGACCAAAATTAGCCAGGAATTGTTTAAAGAACGTCCCGATTCTGAAACAATTAAACCGGAAGCAATCAACGCCTTGCCGCTTGCGGATGGTCATCTCATGGCGGTTGTTCGGGAACCGGAAATTGGCATTCTTAATTTACTGGAAATGGTTCGCATATCTTCCGAACGGCGGTTGCCGAAAATTTCCGTGGTCGAAAGTGTGGAAATTTCGCTGGTCAATCTTATAAAGAGCAATTATAATTTTGGCGAAGAAGAAATTTCCGTAGTCGTTTTTGTCGGAAATGATTTTAGTCGGTTGATTTTTATGCGCGGCAATGAATTGTACCATATTTCACCAATTATTGGCGAAGGTATCGATTCGTTTCTGGTATTCGGTCATTCCTTGAAGGAATTGGGAAATACTATCCACAGCCGGTTATTACTGGAGCAAGACGATTTAAATTTGCCGACGATAAATAATGTTATCCTGGCCGGTGATGCATGTCGTGCTGAAATTAAAAATATGCTGAGCAGTTGGTTCACTGAAGATATTCATATTGAAGAATTGCAGTTTTCCAATTTTCAAAAGAATGAAGCCAATGCTGCAGTGCTTAAACATCTTAACCAGGTACCTGTTGCAGTGGGCGCAGCACTGCGCGCATTGGAAACATCCAACAAAGACCTCTATCATCTGGATTTAATTCCCAATAAAATTAAAGAATCACAGAAAGTTTTCAAATTAGGACCGATCGGCTGGATTTTATTGGGATTAATACCAGGAATGACTTTTTATATGACGACCCACATAAGTCAAATGGATGCGCAAATAAAAACGCTGGATGCACGATATCAATTCCGAAAAGTGGAGCTGGAAGAGTTGCAGCACTACCAGGACCTTGTTGATGCGGCTTCGAAAAAATTGTCATATTATCAAACGACCTTTGGTGTTCTTGATTCGATGGTGGCCGGAACAAAAACCTGGAGTGAATTTTTGAAAAAAACAGCAGTCAGCGCCAAAAACATCGGGGGTATCTGGATTACAGAATTGAGTTTTATGGACAATTACAAAGCAAGCGTAAAAGGGTACTCATTATTCCGGAATAAAATTTCACCATTTACGGAATCACTGGGAAATGCATCACTAAATCAGGTGCAAGTTCAGGATATTCGCGGAAAAGACATTTATTATTTTGAAATTGAAGCGCGAGTTCCGGTTCGCAATTAATATGAATTTTGAATCGATGTGATGACGACATATGAAGATTCGTTCGACAGTCTCCTATCAGACACGTAATGTGATAACATTGCTTATTTTTACGCTCATCATTGGCAGTGTTGGCGGATATTATATGCTATTTAAATATCCGAAAAAAATTAAATTCTTTGAAACAGAACTGAAAAAAATTGATCAGAAGGTAAACGCACTTCAGGGAATTGAAACGCAGTTCGAAATGATTCAAAAACAGATTGAAGATGAGCAGGCCAAATTATCCGAACTGGACAAACAGATTGTGACAGATATTTCGGCGGCTCAAACCTACACTTATATTAATCAGTTAATGAATTATTCCGGCGAATTTAAAATCGATATGATTTTTACCGGTTCAGGTGGAAATGGCGGCTACGGCTATAAAGTTTTCAATCTGCGCGGTGAAGGCTCATTTCACAATCTTTTCCGGTTCATCTGGTACATGGAACATGGGCCACAAATCTATAAAGTTAAAAGTCTACAGCTTCGTGGTATGGAAAATCGTGATCCCGATACCGGTAAAACAGATTTAGTCGTTCCGTATGAAATGCAAATTTGGGCGATGTATGCGCAGATAAATGATTTGCCCGCTATTAAGCGACAACTCAACGATGTTCATTATACAAGTGTCAGCAGTTGTTTTACTCCTTATGTAACGCGGGATATTCCGCGCAATGTGGATAATTTGCTGGAAGTGGAGCGCGCCGAATTGAAGGCCGTGATGCCGGATAAAGCATTTGTGGTTGATCAGGCTGGCAATGTTAGCATATTGGAGCCCGGTAGCAAAGTGTATCTTGGGTACGTAACACGAATCGATCCGATTAAGAACCAGGTGGAATTTACCCTGAACAAGGGTGGAATTGTTGAAAAATTTGTACTGGAATTAGGCTTTGGAAATGATGAATCGAAATAATGAATGGAAGAAATGGAAAGCATGCATATGAAAGCTCGAACTTGGATGATTGTATTCCTTGGGATCGTACTTGTTGCCCGATTTGCATCGGGGCAATCGCGATACAAGTATACCTTGCCAAAGGAAGTCGCCAGATCGCAAGCAGCGCCGGATGAAATCGTCTCCATGACCAAGACGATGCCGTTTAATCAGGCGATTGACATATTGAGTATCTTCAATAAAAAATTTCTCGGTAAAATTATTATCGATCCGGAAGGCCGCACTTCTCCAATTGGGATCGATATCATACAGGAACACTGGATGGAGGCGTTCGAGCGCATTCTGAAGGCAAATGAACTTTGGTACGAGGAATTTACCAATTATATCCAGATAATTCCGTTGTCGGCTATCAATGGTGGAGGGAGTAAGGAGGATGGAAAGATTAGCATCCTCTCGCGTGAAGTTGTGATCTCTGCCGTATTTTTCGAGGCAGATGACAGCCAACTGCGTTCGATGGGGTTGAGTTGGGATTTCCTGGGCGGCGAGATGTTTGATTTAGGGGCACGCCAAACCGTTGCTGAAGGCCGCCCTTCGTATTTCGATGTCGAGCTGGACCCAATGCTGGATTTTGGAGACCTGCTATTATTTTTCCGGGCGCTGGAAAGCGACCAGATCGGCGAAATTGTTGCCAGTCCGCAAATCACTGTGCGATCAGAACAGCAAGGCCGGATACAGGTTGGCAGCGATATTGCTGTTACCATGCAGGATTTTGCCGGTAATTCCGTGACAAAATTTTTCTCCACCGGTTCAATCATCCAGGTAACGCCGGAGGTAATTAAACACGATTCGATTGATTTTATTCATCTGGAGTTGAAAATCGAACGTAGCAATACTGCCAGCGGAAGCGTTGGTTTGGAAATCAAGAAATCCGAAGCACAAACCGATATTCTGTTGCTCGACGGCGAAGAAACAATGATCGGTGGATTGTATGTAAATGAGGAAACAAAAAGCCGTGAAGGTGTGCCGGTATTGAAGGACCTCCCGTGGTGGTGCTTCGGGCTGCGTTATTTTTTCGGGTATGACACGAAAAGTACAATTCGTAAAGAGCTTGTAATTCTATTGCGAGCTGAACTCCTGCCAACGCTTCAGGAACGTATGGCTACCAAAAAACGACGGATGAACAAACAGCATCCAACGTTGCTTGAGCAGCGCATGAAGTTTAAAAAGCAGATGGAATTCTACCAAAAACAAGGAAACGCTTTGGAGTAAGGAGTGGGTACCATGAAAAAATACACCATTACTGCCGGTTTGCTGTTATGCTGTGTCATGCTGCTCACCTGCGGAAAAAAGAAAGATGATAATCTTGTGGGTTCTACTGATCACCAGGTGGAAGCAATGCGAACCTCGCAACCATCCATTCTGGCAGATGGCAAATCATCATTATATATTACGGCGACTGTTTACGATATCAACGGCGCCAAAGCCGATAGTCAGAAAGTTATGTTTGAAACCACCCATGGCACATTCGAAACTCCGTTCGGGAAACAACAGACCTACGGTATAACGGATTACTGGGGTGAAACCCGGGTTGAATTGTACAGCCAGGCGAGTGTGGAAGATATCATGGCTGAAGTAACTGCAACGGTTATGCGTACAAACGTACGCACCTTACCAAAAGCAACTGATGAAACTCCGCTATTGGTTGCCGTGAGAATTGAAGGCATGAATGGCGAACCACGCGCATTTACACCGTTGCGTAAAACAGTGACTACAGCCGCAAATTCCAAATCGATTCAAGTTTTATTTCTTGGCGTCACTGTGAGTGCGGAAATAGAAGAAACAGCAATCCCGGCGGATGGGCTTACGCAAACGAAGGCTTTTATCAAGCTACGTCAAACATCCAATCAAAAGGGCATTTCGAGTGATGAAGTTTATATCAGTTTGAAAGAAGGCAAAGTGCAGTCCACTGCATATACGAATTATCGCGGCGATGCCGAGGTGTATATAACGGCTGCGGACACAGCACTCACCGATACGTTAAAAGTTGAATATGGAAATACACTGCAAACTTCCACAACCGTTCAATATGTCTGGCCGATTTTGAAGCTGTCCACGGAAGAAACGCAAATTCCGGCAGATGGCAAAAGCAAAATTGCTCTGACGGCAAAGCTTGTGTCGCATGTGAACACGCCGATTGCAGGGGCAACTATTAAATTTACAGCCGATGCCGGTATTATTACAGGGCTGGCAACAACCGATAAGTACGGCATTGCTACTTCGGAACTGGTCGCCGGAACCGAGCCAGTTTCCGCCGTAAAAGTAATTGCTCGGTTCCTGGAGCTAAGTGACACGGTTTCGGTTGCATTCGGCTCGCAGGCACTGAATCGTATTGAATTTACCGATATGACAACAGAACCGTTATTACGTGATGGTGTTGATTCACGAACATTGGCAGTTAATGCATTTAATGAGCTCGATCAGCCGGTTCCCAACGCTGTCATCCGGCTCAGCGCGAATTATGGCGCTGTTCCGGACTCTGTGGTCACCGACCAAAATGGGCATGCCGAAGTTGAATTTGTCGCCGATAACGGGCAAAGTTCACTTTTAACGACAAATGCATTTAATGATGTCAAGCCAAAGGCCAAATCAATAAAAAAACGCGCCGCGAAAACTGCTGCTAAAATGTCGAGCTTCGATTCAGCGATCGAGTCCATCCAGGCACAATCACAGGATGTAACGGCGACAATTTTGGCAACAAAGGGATCGATTCAGGCGACACATACTGTCGATTTAAAAGGAATTAAGTTTGCGCTTAGTGCGACTCCGGATTCAATTAACGCGGACGGCGTTGCTTCAACATACATAAAGGCGATTGTAAAAGAGACAACGTCCAATCTTGCTGTCGTTGATCACGCGATTGGTTTTGCCTCTGATTTGGGAACAATTCCGACATTTGCCTATACCAACGATTTTGGTGTCGCAATGATTTCATTTGTTAGCGCTACACAACCAGGTACTGCAACCATTACAGCCACGTGCGGAACGATTGAGGAAACAGTACCGGTGTATATGCTTGGCAGTTTGCCCAAGAAAATTTGGTTCATTTCTGAAAATGAAGATCCGCTTTTGCGAAACGGATCCGATTTTACGCTGGTGTCGATTGCTGTGGTCAATGATTTGAATCAATCGGCGCCGGATGTTATTGTTAATCTAAGTGCAACATACGGCAGTGTTCCTAAAACAGTATGGACGAATTCCGATGGCCAGGCATCATTTGCCTATACAACCGATAGCGGTGAATCGGATGGGAGCACAGTCATCACGGCATCGTGGGGAAATATTCAGAGTTCAATCACAATTCCGCTGCTGGGCATTCAGGTGAGTGCTTCAGCCGATCCTGATTCGATTTTGGCAGACGGCGTATCGAATTCAACAATTCGCATTGAAGTAAAACAGACAACCTCGCACATGGCAATTGGCGGCCAATGGATTTCACTGTCGACAGCGAGTGGGACAATTGCACCCTCAACATCAACAGATGCACAAGGGGTCGCCTATGCGCAATACACCTCGGGCACTACTCCGGGACTGGCGAGTGTTACCGTGGCTGTTGGTACGCTGGAACGTAGTGTTAATCTTTATCTTTTAAATCAACAACCGGCGTCGATTACCTTTGATCCCGATAGCGAACCCGTGTTGCGGGATGGCTTATCGACCAAAGATGTATCACTTACTGTGCTTGATGAACTCGATCAACCAGTGGCTAATTTCCCGATTCATTTGAGTACATCAGCAGGAAGTGTGCCCACACAAGTAATCACTGATAACGATGGCCGTGCGACATTCCAGTTCCGCACCGATGCCGGCACACTTGATGCAGATGCAACCATTACGGCTTCGAATGGCACATTACAGAATACGTTTACAATTTCGCTGATGGGACTCGTTGTTGATATCACTCCGGTCCCAGACACGCTTGCCGCTGATGGTGAAAGTACCTCAGAAATTCGTGTGGAAGTCAAACAACTTTCTACCAGTCTGGCAGTCACCAATTATCCGATCCGATTTGCGGCGACGCTGGGAACAATTACGCCGACATCGACTACCGATGATTTGGGTGTAGCAACCGCGACCTATTCTGCAGGGGTTACTCCGGGAATATCGGTGATGACGGTAATCGTCGGTAAACTTGTGCTAACCAAAAATATTTTTCTGGTATCCGATGACCCGAATGATGTCGTGCTTACTGTGCAGTCAAATTATATCTATGTGAAAGAAACCGGTAATGTGGAACAGACCCAGATATATGCAACTGTGCTTGGTATTAGTGGCCAACCGTTAGAGAGTGAAGTTGGCGTTACCTTTGAAATAATTCGTGGCCCGGGTGGCGGTGAGTACCTTGAGCCGAATGATGGTTCAGCAACTGTTTCATCGGTAATTAAAACAGTGAACGGTAAGGCAACGGTGGCAATGCGCGCGGGCACACGGGCAGGGACGGTTCAGATTCGTGCAAGCCTGGTTGATTATCCGGATGTCGCCGCGCAACATACAAGTATCGTCATTCGCAGCGGCCCGCCATACATGTGGATTGATCCGAGTGATCCCAATAATGTGATTACGCATACCACGTTAATGATAAATCCCGGACAAGCAAATGTGGGATTTGTGAATCCGTTGCAGGAAGTCGGTATCTCAGTATTGTTTGGTGACAAATATAATAATCCGATTGAGCCGGGTACCGCCGTGTATTTTACAACCACCGGCGGCATTATTTCCACCGATGCCATCACGAATGTCCAGGGACGAGCTGGCGTAACGTTGCAAAATGGCTATCCGTTTCCGTTCCTGTATTCCAATGATCCAAACCAGTTGGCAGCGAAAACAATTCCCAATCCCAACGATGAAAATGATGTCATCGATATTACGATTCCTGATTATGAGGGTGGCGTGATCAACAATACGGCCGGAAATCAGGGAGAAAATGATGGTGTGGCGGTTGTCGTTGCCTATGCATGGGGAAAAGATCAGGACGGAACGGATGTGAAAGTATGGGCGACCAATACGGTGGTGTTCAGCCGGGCTATTCAGGAATTTAGCGCAGAACCTGATCGATTACTTATTGATCCGGGACAGGTTGCCAATATTTACATCCGGCTATACGATATTTACGGGAATCCGGTCGCCGCAGGTTCATCACTGACAGCGTCGACAAACAAGGGTGAATTAACGCGGACAGAATTAATGCCTGAAGCTGGTTCATACGGGCGAGGCACAACCTACTTTTCCACAGGATTGATCAATACATATTCAGCTGCGGATAGTGTTGTTGAAGTGGCAAATGTAAAAATAACACTTAGCAGTCCAAATGGATCGGGTGTTATTTCAGTAGATCCGATTACGCTGAGGGCGTTGCCGTAGAATATATTTTCGTGAATAGTGTCAGAGATTCGAAAAAACAGCGAACTTAATTGAATAAAGAAAACTATACTTGAAACAAAGTGGTTTTCAGATTTGACCTTCATTCCCTTCTTTTTGAAGGAAGGCCGAAGGTAAGGGAAGGTTTGAAAATGAAAATCTGAAAA
>JAFGDW010000054.1 GCA_016931935.1 Candidatus Zhuqueibacterota bacterium
ACGTCTCTGCTAAAGGGATGCGGCCTAAATAATGATTGAACTAACCCGCGCAAAAAACGCGCGGGAAGCTCATCATCGCTTTATCAGGGAATGGAATTCATAGTTCCATTCCTTTCTTTTTTTATAGCTGTTCCCCATTCTCTATTCACTTTTATCAAAATACAACTTACATATCATCTATTTCCATCCCGCAATGCTTATTCCCACATCTGACTATTACAACTTTAAAATAATCATGACAATTTTATTAAAGAATTTACAGTCAACTCCGATATTGATAATGGTATGAGCGGTTTATTTTAACCATTTCGTTTTGCTAACAATTTAGATTGAAATCGGCATATATTTTCGGATCATCATATGTACCGATGTAATTTACACCTTTTCAATAATTGTCCATCCTGTTTTATATCCGGCGTTAATCCGTACATTTTTATCTCCGCGACCATGATTTGCATTATCGTTTCGATGGAATAGTAATATAAATTTTTTTTCAAGAAAATTTACAGATTGTGATAACCATCACGTAGGAATTTTTCATACAGTCGATAAAAAATAAAGACGATCGGTCACTAGTTCGCCACCACCTTTCACTCAAGCAAAGAAACAGGAGCCACCGATGAAAAAACTGCTCTGCCTGATGCTGATCGGATACCTGATTGTGCCCGCCGTGAAAATGCTCGCCGCGGATCAGGAAACAATACCCAATCAACCGTCAAGCGCGCCAATACTGGGAAATATCATTCCTCAGGAAGTTGAAGAATATTGGGCGTCGAAAACAGCGGTCAAGTTGGAGTTCAACGCCGAGGCTGCGGCGGCTGCGATCGACTGGAGTGCTAACGACAGTCCGGTAAAAAACCAGGGATCGTGCGGTTCCTGCTGGGCGTTTTCCACAGTCGCGTTGATTGAAAATTTAAGCCACCAATCCGATCTGTCAGAGCAGGTTGTTGTTTCATGTACATCGTATGAAGATGGCATTCCCAATGATTGCAGTGGCGGTTGGCACGGGCATGCGCTTCAGTACGTGTACAATTACGGTATTCCGACCGAATCGGACTATGCATACACAAGCAGTAATGGAGATTGCAGCAGTAAAAATCCTAATCCGGCATATGTTGTAAAAGTCCGGCAGTTTGATAAATACGGACGTTGGGGTTTGGCCAATCAGTATACAGTCAATAATTTGAAAGTCCTGTTACAATCCGGGCCAGTCGTCGTGCACATGGATGTGCCTGCGGATAACACCTTCTCAGGCTATCCGGGTTATACAGGCGGTATTTATAATTACAATGGCGGCACGATTCCCGCCGGTCGGGGTCATTCCGTATTGGTAGTTGGTTACGATGATGCCCAGCAGTGCTTCAAGGTAAAAAACAGTTGGGGAGCAAGTTGGGGTGAAAACGGTTATTTTCGAATTTCCTATGATGATGTCACCGATGATGTGCATTTTGGCGGTTATGCATGCACCGCCTACACAGCTTATTTCGAAGGCGATTACAATACAACGCCGACAATTGCTACTGTCACTGCCGGTTCGATTGAATCAAACGCAGCGATCAGTGGCGGAAACATTTCAAATGATGGCGGTGCTGCAGTTACTGCTCGTGGTGTCTGCTGGAGTACATCCATCAATCCGACGATTTCTTCCAACAAAACACGGGACGGCTCAGGGACTGGCGAATTCGCCAGCACAATTACCGGACTAACGCCATCCACAGTATATTATGTGCGCGCGTACGCAACCAACAGTTTAGGAACATCATACGGACAGAATGTGATGTTCACGACGCTGGCAAATCCACCGGTGGTATTCACGACGGTCACATCCACCATAACACAAACTTCTGCCGCAAGTGGTGGAACTGTTATTGATGATGGCGGCTCGGCGGTTATCGCCCGTGGTGTATGCTGGAGTACAAGATCCGAACCTACTATCAACGATTCCAAAACGACAGATGGCAGCGGCACTGGCCAGTATATCAGCGATATAACCGGCCTTGTCCCGGGGACAACGTATTATGTACGTGCCTGGGCGACCAACGAATCGGGCACCGGATACGGGAATGAAGTCAGTTTCAATACGCAATCCACGACACCGACGGTTGCGACTGCAATCGCTGGTTCAATTACCGGCACATCAGCTAGTTGCGGCGGAAATGTAACCAATGATGGCGGCGCTGCTGTCACGTTGCGCGGCGTATGTTGGAGTACATCGCAAACTCCAACCATTTCCGATAATAAGACCGAAGATGGAATTGGTGAGGGAGAATATGCCAGCCAATTGGTGGGCTTACGCGTCGGGACACGCTATTATGTTCGAGCGTACGCTTCCAATGCCTACGGGACAAGTTACGGAAACACTGTGACATTTAAAACAATTTCTACAGACGGTTCGGTTGCGTATGTGTCCCCCTCCGGCGATGACACAAACGGCGATGGTAGCAAAACCGCACCGTATGGTACCATTCAAACTGCAATTAACATGGCCGCGGATGGCGACATGATTCTCGTCGAGCCCGGCGTGTATGTAGAAAATCTAGATTTTAATGGCAAGAATCTCATTGTTAGCTCGCTATACGGTCCGAAATACACCATCATCGATGGCAGCAATACCAATGCAGCCAACGAACGTAGCAGTGTGGTCATTTTTGATAAAGGCGAAACCGAAAACGCCGTCCTGAATGGTTTCACGCTGATCAACGGTAAGGGCACACTGTTTTCCAACATGCGTTGGGGCGGCGGCGTGTTCTGTAATAATTCGTCCAGCCCGACATTGAAAAATTTGGTGATTACTAACAATTCAGTCACACATTGGGGCGGTGGTATTGCATGTATCCGCGGCTCGAGTCCGGTGATGAGTAACCTGACCATCGCCAACAACACCGGCGCCGGCTGCGGGGGGATCGCCATTTCAGCGCAGGCGTTCTCCAACACCACAATCGCCCTGAAGCCTGCACTCGTCAATTCGATTGTCTGGGATAATTCGGCGCCAAACATTTCGATTACCGGCGGCGGCTCGATCACCGTCGCACATTCGGATGTGAAAGGCGGCTACATTGGCGATCAGAACAGTGACATCGATCCGAAATTTGTCAATCAACGCAATATGAATTATCAGCTACAAGCCAATTCGCCGTGTATTGATAAAGGTGTAGCATTGTATATTAGCAATGGCGATACGCTGGTCAATCTGGCTGATGATGAGTACAACGGCGATGCGCCGGATATGGGCGCATTTGAATCGAGTATGACCGACTGGATAATTCACGTACAGGCTTCAATTGCCGATTTTACCGACAATGAAAACTATCTTGGAGCGGCATTAGGCGCCACCAATGGCTTCGACAAGACATTTGATGAAGCCGAACCGCCAGCCGCTCCCGGCCAGGGTATTGCCCTGTACTTCCCGCATCCGGAATGGAAAAATCAACTGGGTGACAATTTCGCCAAAGACATTCGTCCGGTCATTAATTTGACAGACACAATGCAGGTATGGGAATTTCATGTTATTTCCACTGATACCGGCAAAACGACCTTAACATTCATCAAACACGATTTTCCATCTGTTGATGCCGTGCTGCAAAATATCGAAACCGGTGCCGTGACTGCACTCGACGACACCACTACGTATACCTTTACGGCTGCAGCCCAAACGGTGCATGTCTTCCGCATATGTGTGGGCGATACAACGTCGCCCAGGCTTACGCTGGGAGCATCTTGCAGCGGCCCCAGGGTCCTTCGGGCCGGGGCCAAACACATGTTAGATTGGACGCTGGCCAATATCGATGGTATTGACAGCGTCACCATTGCTTTCTCCCCGGACGATGGCGCTACGTTCACCGAGGTGACATCGTTTGCTGATGTCGCTGTTTCGGGAACCAGTGAGCATCATTCCAGCTACGACTGGACCGTGCCGGATTCGGCCCTGATCTATGGCGGCAAGATTAAAGTGTCCGTCAAGAACTACGCAGGTAACAAAGTGGAACGTATCAGTGACCACGCGTTCGCCATTGTCGGGGAGAAGCTCTCAGAAACGCTGGAACCGGGTTGGCATCTATGGGGTGCGCCAATCCGTGCAAAAAGCGAAAATATGGATGATAATATTGGCGATAATCTGTCGGATTACTGGGTCACTTATGGCTATCAGGACAATGGCTACGCCCAGAATAAAATTCTCGGACTGGCCAACGGTTACTGGCTCGGTATGACGGAAGAAGCCACGCTCGATCTGACCGGCAGTGCAATCGACACCAATTACACGCGTGAGTTATCCTACGGCTGGGATTTGATCAGCAATCCGCTGATTCTCGATATTACTGTAGACAGTCTGGGCTTCACCAAAGATGACACCACAAAGAAATACGCTGATGCCGTCGCCGCCAAATGGATTAATGTGCTTTACGATTACAGCGGCACCGGTTACGTCGGCAGTATCACCACGTTAAGTCCATGGCACGGCTACTGGATTGCTGTGAGCAAACCGGGCATTTCCATCACATTCCCGATCCACCGCAATCACACGGTGCCGTTAGCAAAAGGCGCCCTGGACAATCAGGGGTGGCGCATCGCATTTGAGGCGAGCACCGACAAAGCACAGGACGCCACAACCATCATCGGTACCGATCCGTTGGCCAGTGATGGGTTTGACAATGAGCTGGACAAACTAAAACCACCACTACCGCCAAATCCCAATTATGTGTCGCTCAGCATTCTGCATCCGGAATGGGCGCATCCATTAGGCGAAAACTTTGCGCATGACATCCGCAGCGAAATTACCGGCGCTGAGGCGAAGCAGTGGTCGTGTACGCTTGAATCATCGGAATCAGCAGTCCGCCTGCAATGGGATATTTCCAGCGTGCCAATGGAATATGACGTGCTGATTATCGTCGGCGATGATAGCGCTGCCACGCTCAACCTACGTGATATGCCGGACGCCTACATGCCGGGCACCAGTAGTTTCACCGTAAAAGTCGTTCGCAGCCTGGCGCCAACTTCCGTGGATCGCCAGTTGGCCATTCCCACAGAATTCGCCATGCAGCAGAATTACCCGAATCCGTTCAATCCATCGACATTAATATACTATCAGTTGCCGGGCAGCAACCACGTACGCATGGATGTATTCAACGTTCTGGGCCAGCACACCCGCACCCTGATCAATGCCGACCAACCCGCCGGCTACTACCAACTCCACTGGGACGGCCGTAACGATGCTGGTATCATTGTTGCTGGCGGTGTGTATATGTATCGTATTCAAGCAGGGTCATTTTGTGAGACAAAGAAGATGTTGTTTTTGAGGTAAGCCGATACAATAGAATCCAATCCCTTACATCCATTAGAAAAGCCGGGTTGTGAAACGCCCGGTTTTTTTATTATTACTGATGGACAAAATTTTTTGTTATTTTTAAATTAAATTTGAATAAAAGTTTTAGACGATTAAATCATCATCCTGCATATCTTTTTTAAAAAGCAAGTCAATCTCAATCATCTCATCCGTTAAACGCGTTTGAATTTTACCGTTTAATTTATCAGTTAATTCGCGTACAATCGCCAAACCCAGTCCGGAACCAGCCGCATTGTCCGCTGTAGATGGACTGCGGTAGAATGGTTCAAACAGCCGGTCTGGCGGGACATCAAGTTTTGTAACGAGATGATTGCTGATTTTAATGTGAATAACGTTGTTTTGAGTATACAATGATGTGTGAATGGGGTGGGAAAGATCGCCGTATTTAAGGGCGTTATTCCAGAGGTTGTCAAGAATTTGCGACAGCCGCTCCGGATCGGTTGTTAACGCTGTCGTTTTTTCTAGATTGAACTCGATAGTTGCCGTGGCATTGTTAGCAACGGCTTTATGTGCAAAATGGTTATGTTCTTCTTCCAGAAATTCCTGCGCATGAATTGACTTCATATCGAATTTTTGTCGAGTGCTGTGAAATTGTGCTAGTTGAAGCATATCGTTTGTAAGTTTTATAACGCGATTTATATCTTTTTTTACAATTGGCAGCAGTCCCTTTTGCTGATCTTCCGAAAGTACGTTCATGAATTCGATGATATCAATAAATCCCTTTACAGAAGTCAGAGGCGATTTGATTTCATGCGAAGCATGAGCCAGCAGTCGCTGCCGTGCAGCGTTGCTTTCTTCCAGATTCTCCACTAGTTTCTTGATACGCTGCGACATGAGATTGAAACTCCGCGCTAAAAAAGCGATTTCGTCCTTGCCGACCACTTCAATACGTACAAACTCGCCTTGCGATACTTTGCTTACCCCTGATTTTAGCCGCTCCAAACGTTTATTTAGATAAGCGACCAACCGCCAGCCGACAAACGATGAAACAAGGATCACAAAAAAACCGGAAAACAAATATCCTAAAAACACGCGTCTGATAACAGGGCT